>JBGQGN010000248.1:0-6119 GCA_041497395.1 Methylomirabilia bacterium | reverse complement strand
GGGGCAGATCTTCGCGCTCACGCCCGACGGGCGCCGCCTCGACTTCGCCACCACCCGCAACGGGAGCTTCCTCCGGGGCCTCGCGTTCGTCCCGGTCACACCGGAGACTCGCAAGGCCGGCATCGCGGGCGATCTCCTCCTCGTCCTCGTCTCGCGCTCCCTGTGGCTGCTCAACGAGGTGATCCGCGTCTCCGGGCCGTTCGACGAGTGGGTGCGGCAGGAGGCCGGCCGCCCCGCGCCCTAGGCCAGGGGCACCGATCCCCTGGAAGCCGGCGATCCGACGCTGCCGGATGCCGGGGAAGATCGTCGTGCGGAGCGGTGCTCCGCACGGGTCCGCGTTCGTCGAGGTGGCCGAACCGCGCCTGAATCGCGCGACCGTAAGTCCACCCCTCCTGCGCGGGGCCAATCGCTCGCGCTAGTCGCGGAACTCCTGGTCGAGGATCTCCCGGATGAACCGGTCGATGGACACGGGATAGTAGCGGACGTCCGGGGAGCGGATGACACCGGTGTTGATGACCTCCTGGCGGAGCAGCTCGTCGAGGACCAGCTCGAGGTGCGCCTGCGGCGCGCGGTCCTGGCGCTGGATGCGGAGGTCCTCGCTCTCGACGAGCACCTTCGGCGCGTACTTGAAGCTGAAGACCCGGGCGACGAGCGCCTGGTGCATCACTTCTCGGTCCGAGAACACGTCGCCGTAGGTCGGGCCGTCCGTGCGAACGGGCAGCACGAGGCGCGGCGAGACGCGGATCCGGCCGCGCACCTCCACCGACCGGCCAGGCTGATCCCAGTGGGGCCCGACGAGAACGTACGGGAGCACGTGGTGCCCGGTGATGATCCCGCTGATCGGCTTCCGGAGGACCTCGGTGCCCTCGAAGACGGCGCGGAGCAGCTCCGGGTCCGACCAGCTCTCGCTCACCGGGCTATGCTCGCGTCGCGCGGAGCCTGATCGGACAGGTGCGCTCGGACGGGTTTGATTGGACGGGCTTGATTGGACGGCCTTCGGCCTGTGGCGGCCTGTGGCGGTCGGTGGCGGCTTGTGGCGGTCGGCGGGCTCACGGCGCCGGCAGCGGGTCCTGCCGCATGGCCGCCTCCGCCTCACGGTCGAGGACGTCGACGGCGCGCTGGTAGATCTCGTCGGCCTCCGCCTGTGACTCGCCGACGGCGGTGAGCCCGAGGCGGCCCCGCTCCGAGAGCGCCGTGAGCATGTGGAGCACCACCCCGGTCTGCCTCGTCTGGTTGAAGTGGAGCCCGTGCCGCACCATGATGTCGAAGACGTCCTGCGGCAGGAGGCCGCGGTACAGCTCCGACTCGAGATGGTCCGTCGCCACGAAGCACTTCGGCCGGCCGTTCGGCGGCGTGAACGTGGCCGCCTCGGGGTCGTACCGCCCGTCGGTCAGGAACTGGAGCGTGAGGAACGGGTGGGTCGTCCCGCCCTTCCTGAGGTTCAGCTCGATCGCGTAGGGCGTCCAGGCCTCGCCGTTCCGGACGACCACGAAGTCGAAGGCGAAGCGCCCGAGGACGCCCTCCCCGACCAGCTCCTGCCCCACCTTCACCGCGTCCCGCGTGATGACCGCCGCGTAGCCGGGGTCCGCGGGAAAGCGGCAGCCGAGATAGCTCTGCCCGCTGGGCCCGCCGAGCACCTGGTCGTGCGTGGAGAGCACCTCGAGCTGGCCGAGCGGCGTGATGCGCAGCTGGACGCTCGGGCTCCGGATCTCCTCCCCGATGACCCGCTCCTCGACGATACCGGCCAGCTCGCCCAGCTTGGCCATGTACGAGTCGTACCGCTGGTGCGCGCTCTCGAACTTCATCGCGTTGACCCGTTCCACGATGGCGGCGCGCTCGGCCGCGTCGCCGGGCGGGGGCAGACCCTCGAGGTTCACCACCGCGTTGCCCGCCCCGGAGACGCCCTCGTTGTGCTTGACCATCGCGGACCGCACCCCCGGCCGCGCGATCCGGAGCCGACGGAGGGCGTCGATGACGTCGTCGGCGGTCCGGAGGTCCTCGGCACCGAAGGGATACGAGACGCCGGCCCGGCCGAACAGCTTCCGGCAGCCGCTCTTGGTCCCCAGGTCGAAGTGCCGGGGATCGGCGCCGTACATGGGGATGCCGAGCCGGATCGCTAGGTCCCGCTCGAGCTCGGTGGTGTTGTAGGGCACGAGATGGGCCCGGTCCTTGTCCGGGATGAGATCCCGGATCTGGGCCAGAAGCCTCGGCCGCTCGAGGATCTTGAGCGACAGGGGCCGCAACGTGCTGTCGTGGGGCACCGGATTGAAGAAGCGGGCCCGCGCGTGGGCCGGGATGACTCCTGGCAGGAGCCCGAGGTAGTAGTCCACCACGTCCGGCAGGATCGTCCGCGACGTGACGTAGATCATGCGCGCGCTGGGCTGCCGGAGCAGGAAGAGCATGAAGAGGAAGCGCTCCTCCATGGCCTGGAGCACGGACGACGGCATGTTCAGCGCGTCGAGCGTGATCGACGGGACGACGACGATCGTCTGGGGGTCGCGGTTCAGGCTGGCGATCGACTTCCAGAGCGGGACCAGCTTCGCCTGGAGCGCCGCATAGCGGACCGTGATCTCTTCCGGGGTGAGGCCGAGCGTCGGCGCCGGACGCGTGTTCTCGTGGGTGCTCATGTGTTCCTGATCCTCGTCGCTTGGGGGTCGTCGGAGACATGCCGGCCGGGCGGCGCGGCGACCGTCTCAAGATACCACGCTTCCTTCTAGCCCTGGCCAGCCCTGGCCGGCCTCGACGGCGGCGCCGTCCGGGCCCGCGCGGGGCGCGAGGCCCTATACTGGACGCGTGAGCCCGCCCCGCCTCCCGCGAGTCCGCCGTCCGACTCCGCGACTGGCCGCCCTCCTGGCTCTCCTCGGTCTGCTGGGGGCCGTCGGCGGCGCCGCGCGCGGGGCCACCCCGCCCGCCCCATCCGCCCCATCCGCCGCATCGGCTCTGACCGCAGGCGTCCAGGAGACCGTGCTGCCGAACGGCCTCACCGTGCTCGTCAAGGAGGTCCGGAGCGCCCCGGTCGTCAGCTTCAGCGTCTGGTACCGGGCCGGGTCGCGCAACGAGCACACGGGCATCACCGGGGTGTCCCACCTCCTCGAGCACATGCTCTTCAAGGGCACGCGGCAGTACCGCCTGGGCGAGATCGCCCGGACCCTGTTCCTCAACGGCGCCGCCTTCAACGCGAGCACCTACTACGACTGGACGAACTACTACTCGACGGTCGCCGCCGACCGGCTCGAGCTCGCGATGCGCATCGAGGCCGACCGGATGGTGAACAGCCGGATCGACAAGGCGGACCTGGACGCCGAGATGACCGTGGTGCGGAGCGAGCTGGAGGGCGGCGAGAACAGCCCCGGACGGCTCCTGTGGCAGGCCGTGGTGTCGGTGGCCTTCCAGGCCCATCCCTACAACTGGCCGGTGATCGGCTGGCGGAGCGACGTCGAGAACGTGCCCCGGGACGCCATCTATCAGTACTACCGGACGCACTACGGCCCCGGCAACGCGGTCGCGGTCGTCGTCGGTGACGTCACGGCCGCCGACGCGCTCCGGCTGGTCCGGCAGCACTTCGGCCCGATCAAGGCGATTCCCAAGCCGCCCGAGGTCTACACGGTCGAGCCACCGCAGCGCGGCGAGCGGCGCGTCGCCGTGCGGCGCTCGGGGTCCCTGCCCATGGCGCTGATCGCCTGGAAGGCGCCGCCCGCGCTCCATCCGGACACCTATGCGCTCGACGTGCTGGCCGGAGTGCTCGGCGAGGGGCGGACGAGCCGGCTCTACCAGGCGCTCGTCGAGAAGGGCGTGGCGTCGCGCGTCGACGCCGGATCGCCGAGCCTCCGGGATCCCTTCCTCTTCTACGTGAGCGCCACCGCCCGCCCCGGTGTCACGGCGGAGCGGCTGGAGACCGCCCTCCTCGAGGAGGTGGAGCGCGTGGCGGCGACTCCGATCACCGACGAGGAGCTGGCCCGCGCCCAGCGGCGCGCCGAGGCTGACTTCGTGTTCCAGACGAACAGCGTGACCGCGCAGGCCCGCCAGCTCGGCTACTGGGCCATGATCGGCGACTGGCGCTACCTCACGACCTACCTCGATCGGATCCGGGCTCTCACGGCGGCCGACGTCCAGGCGGTGGCCCGGCGCACGTTCAGCGTCGATACCCGCACGGTCGGCCACTTCGTCCCGTCCGACGGCGGCGGGCCCGCCCCGCCGCCCCCGCGTGAAGCATCGGCCCGCGTCGAGCGGCCCAAGCGAGGCGACCGGCCTATCGCCCTGCCCCGCGCGCCGGCAGCCCGGGCGCCGAACCGCCAGGTGACGCGGTTCGCGCTCGACAACGGCATCTCCGTCATCGTGCAGGAGAACCACGCGACCCCGACCGTCGCGCTCCGGGCGAGCGTCCCGGCGGGCTCGCTCGCCGAGCCTCGGGATCGGCCCGGCGTGGCGGGATTCACCGCCGCCATGCTGAGCCGCGGCACCGAGCAACGCAACGCGCTCGGCTTCGCCACGGCGCTCGAGGACGTGGGCGCGGGCCTCGGAGCCGGTGCCGACACGCTGGCGACGACGATCACGGGTCACGCGCTCACCCGGGACCTCGACCTGGTGCTGGATCTCTTCACCGAGATGCTCCGGCAGCCCGCGTTCCCGGCCGCCGACTTCGATCGGCTCAAGAGCGAAGCGCTGGCGGGAATCGCCCAGTCGAAGACGAATCCGGACCGGGTCGCTGGCGTCGCCTTCGAGCGGGCCGTCTATCCGCCGGACCACCCCCTCCGCCCGGAGACGTTCGAGGAGTCGGAGAAGACGATCGCCGCGATGACGCGGGACGACCTCGCCGCCTTTCACCGCCGGCAGTACGGCCCCGACCGGATGATCGTCGTCGTGGCGGGGGACGTGGCGCCCGAGCAGGTCCGGGAGGCGCTCCAGAAGCGACTCGGCGACTGGCCCCGCAATCCCGAGACCCAGCCCATCGTCCCGCCCGACCTGTCGCTCCAGGCGGCGCCCGGGGCGCTGGAGATCCCCATCCCGGACAAGAGCCAGGCGTCGATCATCTGGGGCCACGCCGGCGGACTCCGCCGGAGCGACGCTGACTTCTACTCCACGCAGGTCATGGCTCTCGTCCTCGGCGGCGGCGCGCTGACCAGCCGGCTCAGCACGTCCATTCGCGACGACCAGGGCCTGGCCTACTCCGTCTACGGCTACTTCGACGCGAGCCTGTTTCCGGGCCCCTTCCGCGTGGTCCTGGGAACGAACCCCGCGAACGCCCGAAAGGCAGTGGCCGCGCTCGAGTCCGAGATGGAGCGTATTCGCCGGGACGGCGTGACGCCGCGCGAGGTCGACGAGGCCGTCGCCTACCTCACCGGTCGCTTCCCGCTCCGGCTCGAGACCAGCGCGGGGGTCGCCGAGATCCTGTGGGCCATGGAATTCTTCAACCTCGGCGCCGACTACATCGACCGCTACGCGGGCTACTACCGGGCCGTCACCGTCCAGCAGGTGAACGAGGCGGCGCGCGCCCACCTCCATCCGGACCGGGCGACGGTCGTCGTCGCCGGACCGCTGCCGTAGCCGGCCCGACCCGCCCGAGAGCCCTCACCACGCGGGCCGCCGTTGCGGCTCGCCGCGCCCTGACCCTGCTCCTGCTCGCGGGCGCGCTCGCGGCGGCCAGCGGGGCCCGCGCCTCGGAGACGGTCGACACGGCCCGGCCGATCGGCCATCCGCGGGACCGCCTTCCGCTCGCCGTCCACCTCGTCCCGCCGCGGGACGCCACGCTCGAGACGCCAGTCCGCCGCGCGGTGGACGACTGGAACGCCGTCGCCCGGGAAGCGCTCGGCGTCGAGGTGTTCCGCTGGCAGGACCGCGAAGAGGGAGCCAACGTCGTGATCCGATTCGTCCCGGCGGCGACCGATCGCCCGATGGGCTACACGCACCTCGACGTGGACGACACCGGCGTGATCCGCCTCCCGGTCCGGATCGACCTCGCGGAGCCGACCGCGATGGGCGCGACCTCGCGCGAAACGGTCCTGTTCCAGGTGGCGGCCCACGAGGTCGGCCACGCGCTGGGCCTCCCCCACACCGACGACCCCGGGTCCATCATGTGCTGCCAGCGCGGGACGGTGAACCTCGGGGACCCGGCCATCCGG
>JBGQGN010000247.1:0-6125 GCA_041497395.1 Methylomirabilia bacterium | reverse complement strand
GTCGCCCCCCCGGGAGCCGGGCCGGCCGACTCCGCCCGAGGGTGCGTCCGGGCCGGCCGGGTCGCTCGCGGCACCGCCGGCGGTCTACTGGGTGCAGGTGGGCGCCTTTCTCGATCACAAGAACGCCGACCGGCTCGCGGAACGGCTGCGGGGCGACGGACTCTCCGCGGCGACCACGTCCTTCGAGCAGAGCCGTGTCCTCTACCGGGTGCTCCTCTTGGGCGGGGAGGGCGGCCGCGTGACCGACGACGCCGTCGAGCGTGTTCGAGGGCTGGGGCATCCAGTCGAGTCGACCGCCGATGGGCCGGCGGTGACCGGCCTCGTGCCGCTCCGGAAGGCGGTGGAGACCTCCCACACGCTCAGGCAGCAGGGAGTCCCCGTTCGCCTGAAGCAGGAGGTGAGCTCGTCGACCTTCCGCGTCGTGCGCGTGGGGTCCTTCCCGACGGTTGCCGAGGCCGACGCCACCCTTGCGGCGCTGAGCGCCCGGGGCGTCGAGGGTGTCGTGGTCCGGGAGCGCTGAGTCATCGGCGAGAGCGTGGTGGCGAAGGGGGGTGAGTAGGCTGACGAAGAACGACCTCATCAATTCGGTTGCGGGGCACGGGCTGTCCAAGCGGCAGTCGGCGGCCGTCGTCGAGGCCGTGTTCGACAGCATGATCCGGGCCTTCGAGCAGGGGAGTGACGTCAAGATCGTCGGGTTCGGGCACTTCAAGCTGCGGAAGAAGGCATCGCGCAAGGGGCGCAACCCGCAGACCGGGAACGAGATCGAGATCACGGCCCGCCGGGTGCTGACGTTCAAGCCATCGAAGGGACTGAAGGCGCAGGTGAACCACCGGTGATCGAGCCGGAGATCGACCGCGAGCGGCGAGCCGCGGACGTCGGGGTCGAGGCCCCGATCCCGGACAAGCTGTTCTTCCGGATCGGCGAGGTGGCGGACCTCACCGGTGTGCCGCCGTACGTGCTGCGATACTGGGAATCGGAGTTCAAGCTCTTGCGGCCCCGGAAGAACCACGCCGGCCAGCGGGTCTACCGGAAGCACGACGTGCAGATGGTCCTGCGCATCAAGAGCCTCCTTTACGAGGACCGGCTCACGCTGGAGGGGGCGAAGAAGCGCCTTCAGCAGGAGGGCAGGCAGCGCAACCAGCAGCTCGAGCTGCCGGCTCCGGATCCCCAGACGCTGGCCGCACTTCGCACGATCCGATCCCGGCTGGAGGCGATCCGGCAGACGCTGCGGCGAACTTCCCCTTGAACCGCGCTGGAGCGCGACGTACAATCCGGGCGGTTCGGGGCGTGGCGCAGCCTGGTAGCGCACTAGCATGGGGGGCTAGGGGTCGCTGGTTCAAATCCAGTCGCCCCGACCATTTCCCGCCAACTCCCCTGGCGCGGCGACCCGCGGCGTTGCGGCCCCGGTCTTGGCCGGGGAGACCGCACGCCGCGTGACCAAGCCCAACCGTCCAGTCATTCTCGTTTCCAACGACGACGGCATTCACGCGCCGGGCATCGCGGCGCTGGCGACCGCGCTCGCGACGGTCGGCGACGTCTGGGTCGTCGCGCCGGACCGGGAGCGAAGCGCCGTCGGGCACGCCCTGACCCTTCACCGGCCTCTCACCGCGGACCAGCTGGGGCCGCGGCGATTCGCGGTCAACGGCACGCCGTCGGACTGCGTGAACCTCGCGCTGCTCGGACTCCTCCCGGTGCAGCCCCGGATCGTCGTCGCCGGCGTCAATGCGGGCTCGAACCTCGGGGACGACGTGACGTACTCGGGCACGGTGTCGGCGGCCCTGGAGGGGGCGCTCCTCGGCGTGCCGGGACTGGCGGTGTCGCTCATCCAGCCCACCGGGCCGGCGAGCTACCGTCCCGCCGCGCGGGCCGCCGCGCGTCTGACGCGGCTTCTCCTGCGTGAGCCGGCCCGCACCGCGACCCTGCTGAACGTGAACGTCCCGCCCGGGCAGCCACGGGGCGTCAGGCTCACGCGGCTCGGCCGGCGTCTCTACAGCGAGAAGGTCGTCGAACGGCAGGACCCGAGAGGGCGGCGCTACTTCTGGATCGGCGTCGGTCCGCCCGCGTGGGAGGCGGGAGAGGACACGGACTACGCCGCGGTCCACGCTGGGTACCTCTCGGTGACCCCGCTGATGCTCGACCTCACGGACTACCCGGGGCTGCGCGGGCTGAAGGACTGGGAGGCGGAGTACCGGCGGCAGTCGCGCGGCCGGGGAACCGGGGCCGGGCGATGAGCGGCGGCCGCGCGGTGGGGACCGGGGCGGGCTGGCAGGAGGCGCGGGCTGGCCGCGAGCGCGAGCGCATGGTCGAGGAGCAGCTCGTCGGGCGCGGGGTCAGGGACCCGCGCGTGCTCGACGCCATGCGGCGGATCCCGCGCCATCGGTTCGTGGAGGAGGCTCTCCGGGACCGCGCGTACGGGGATCACCCGCTGCCGATCGGCGAGAGCCAGACGATCTCGCAGCCGTACATCGTGGGAATGATGACGCAGCTCCTCGCTCTCCGGGGGACCGAGAAGGTGCTCGAGATCGGTACCGGCTCCGGGTATCAGACGGCGGTGCTGGCCGAGCTGGTGCGGCGGGTGTGCTCGGTCGAGCGCCTCATGTCCCTGGCCGTCCGAGCCCGCCGCATCCTGGAGGAGTTGGGGTATACTAGCGCAGTCGTCAAGACGGCCGACGGCACGTACGGCTGGGCCGACGAGGCCCCGTTCGAGCGCATCATCGTGACGGCCGGGGCGCCAGCGGTACCGGCCCCCCTGTTCCAGCAGCTGGCCGAGGGCGGCCGGATCGTGGTCCCCGTCGGCGGGCCCCAGTCGCAGGTCCTGCACGTCGTCGAGAAGGTCGACGGCCGCATGCGGCTGTCGACGGACTGCGGCTGCACGTTCGTGAAGCTGGTCGGGAAGTACGGGTGGGAGACCTGAGTCCCCAGCACGGGGGCAGCCTGGGCGTGTCGTTCGAAGCCCGGGTGGGATCGGGGCGTAGCGCAGCTTGGTAGCGCGCCTGCTTCGGGAGCAGGAGGTCGCTGGTTCAAGTCCAGTCGCCCCGACCATCCCCTCCCAGCCCGGCAATCGTTCGGATCCTCGTGAGAGCCGTGGGCGGAGATGAGTGAGGCGGACCGCCATGCGGGCAGCCGCCGTTCAGGCGCCCGTACGGGCGCCGTGGAAGTCCTGGTGGGAGGGCGCGTCCAGGGAGTGGGCTACCGCAACTTCGCCCAGCGACGCGCCCACGACTGGCGCCTCACCGGGTACGCGGTGAACCTTCCGGACGGGCGCGTCAAGATCCGAGCGGAGGGGGACCTGGAAGCGATCGAGCAGTTCGTGCGTGACCTCGGCAAGGGGCCGCCTCTGGCCCGCGTGGACCGTGTCGACGTCAGCTCCGTCGCGTTCACCGGCCGCTACGGGGAGTTCGGCATCCGCTTCTCGGAGGGCCGATGAGGGACCGCCCCGGGCGGTCGACGGTGCTGATCGCGGTCCCGCTGGCGCTCGGTCTGATCCTGGCCGTGGGCACGCAGGCCGCGGGCCCGCAACCCGCGCCCGCGAAGTCCCAGGGGATAGCCGCCAAGCTCCGGCAGCCCGCCCCACCGGCAGCGACCCTCGGGCACGTCGTGAGTCCGGGCCAGACGCTCTGGGGCATCGCGCGGGAGCATGGGGTGGCCATCGAGGCGCTGATCCGGGCCAACGGGCTGGCGCCGAACACGCGGCTCCGCGTGGGCCAGCGCCTGAGCATCCCGCTGAGCGAGGTCCAGGAGGGCAGCCAGGAGCCCCCGTCCCTCGCCGACATCGTGCTGGAGCGGCCCGCGGCGATGCCGGCCGTGAGCTTCGTGCGGCCGGTGCCGGGGCCGATCATGTCCCCCTTCGGTCCGAGAGGCGTCGCCTGGCATGGCGGCATCGATCTCCGGGCCGAGCGGCACGATCCCATCCATGCCGCCGCGGCGGGCATGGTGATCACGAGCGGGTGGGAGCGAGCCTACGGGCACGTCGTCAAGATCTGGCACCCGAGCGATCTCATGACGGTCTACGCGCACAACGTCGAGAACCTGGCCAAGGTGGGCGACTGGGTCGAGCAGGGCCAGGTGATCGCGACCGTCGGCAGCACCGGGCGGGCGACCGCGCCCCATCTCCACTTCGAGGTCCGCCTGAACGGCCGGAAGTACAACCCCGCCTTCTGGCTGCCCGAGTCGGAAGCCCTCGCGGTTTCGGTCAGGGATCCCAGGAGTCCCACCGCTACGCCATGACCGCCGGGCGCGAGCCGTCGCAGCGGGCGGACGAGGATCCCGAGCGCCGGCTGCAGCCGGACTCGCCGCCCGATCCGAGCGACGAGGCCGAGGCGGACGACCCGGAGCTCACCGACGACGGGCCGGTGCTCGAGCTCCCGCCGGACGAGGAGCTCGACGCGGAAGAAGCGGAGAGCCCCGGCCACCGTCCGGCGATCGAGACGTATCTGAGCGAGATCCGCCAGATCCCGCTTCTCACGCGCGAGCAGGAGGTCGAGCTCGCGAAGCAGGTCGCCGCCGGGAACGAGGCGGCGAAGAAGCGGATGGTGGAGTCGAACCTCCGCCTGGTGGTGATGCTCGCTCGCCGCTATCAGAAGCGCGGGCTGCCGCTGAGCGACCTCATCGCCGAGGGCAACATCGGGCTGATTCGTGCCGTCGAGAAGTTCCGCTGGGACCGGGGCACCCGGTTCTCTACCTACGCCACCTGGTGGATCCGGCAGGCTATCCAGCGGGCTCTCGCCAACCAGGCGCGACTCATCCGGCTGCCGGTGCACGTGGAGGCTCAGCTGGGGAAGTACCGGCGCACGCGCGAGCGCCTGACCCAGGAACGAGGGCAGCCGCCGGAGATGGCCGAGGTGGCCGCCGCGCTCGGGTTGACCGTCAAGGACCTCGAGGCTCTGGAGGAGGCGTCGAAGATGCCCCTCTCGCTCGAGATGCGCGTCGGCGGGGAAGGGGAGGGCGTCCAGCTGAAGGACGTGGTTCCCGACCGGGACCAGACCGGGGCCGCGGTCATCGCGGGGCTGCTGCGCCGCCAGGAGAGCCTTCGGGCGCTCCTGGACGACTTGCCGCCCAAGGAGCGGGCGATCCTCGTCGACCGCTTCGGCCTCGGCGGCGAGGCGCCCATGACCCTCGAGTCGATCGGGCAGCGGATGGGCGTGACGCGGGAGCGCGTGCGGCAGATCGAGGCGTCGGCCCTCCAGAAGCTCCGGCGGCAGATCGAGGCGCGCGGCATCGAGTGGCCGGGCGCGTGAAGCGCCGCCCGCGGCCGGATCGCCGGCCGGTGCGCTGGACAGCCGTTTCCGCCGGGCGGGTCAGCCAGTTGGTGGCTCGCAACCGGGCGCCTGGTCCACGACGCCACCCAGGCGCGGAGCTCGAGGGCGGCGTGATCCCGTCAGGCGTGGCAGGAGGGACGTGATCGTGTCGAGCCTGGACATCCTGTTCCTCTCCAAGGAAGACGTCGATGCCGTCGACCTCGGTCTCGGGGAAGCGATGGATGCCATCGAGCTGGGTCTCCGGGCGCACGGCGAGAAGAAGGTCGTCATGCCCTCGAAGGATCACCTCGCCCTGGACCGATCGGAGCGCCACTGGAACATTCTCAAGGGGTACGTCGAGCCGATCGACGTGGCCGGGGTGAAGGTGATCGGCGACTTCGAGGGGAACTACCGCTTCGGGCTGCCGTCGGAGCTGGCGCTGATCACGCTGTATCGATCGGACACCGGCGCGCCGTTCGCGATTCTGGACGGGACGCTCATCACCTGGATGCGGACCGGCGCGGTGACGGCGGTGGGCGCGAAGCACCTGGCGTCCGACCGGCCGCGAGTGCTCGGGCACATCGGCGCCCGCGGCACCGCCTGGTACAACGTGCCGATGCTCGACCGGCTGTTCGACTTCGAGGAGATCCGCGTCACCAGCAAGCGCCCCGAGTCCCGGGAGCGCTTCGCCGCTCGGATGTCGGAGCAGCTCGGGAAGCCCGTCAGAGTGAAGGCGACGGTCGAGGAGACGGTGCGTGACGCCGATGTCATCATCGACGCCTCGCGGCTGGTCACGCCGGAGGTCCTGGTCAAGAACGCCTGGGTCAAGCCGGGCGCCCTGATCCAGCCCTACGGGGTGGAGCAGTCCGTCGAGTCGACCCTGCCGCT
>JBGQGN010000246.1:0-6142 GCA_041497395.1 Methylomirabilia bacterium | reverse complement strand
GGCGCTCCACGCCCGCCGCGCGCGCGGTTAGGAGGTAGCGCGGGGTCCGTGGCCCGGCTCCTCGCGGCTCGGCGCCGGGATTCCGGACCGGCTCCAGCGCCCGCACCTCGCCGGTGACGCGGACGTGGTCGCCGGGCCCGAGGGGTGGGGCGGGTCCGTAGAGAGACAGGGGGAGCGCGCCGGACGCCGGCCGGGCGGGCTCGGCGTCGGTCCGTCGGAGTACGAGGGGGAATCGCATCCGGGGTCCCTCGACCTCCGGGGCGCCGCCCACGAGCCCCTCGAGCACGACGGGACCGGGAACAACCCCGCGCACCGCCGGGAGCGGGTCGGGGAGCGCGACCCGCGCCCATCCCGCCAGGAGGCAGAGCAGGACGACCCCCGTGCTCGCGCCGGCCAGCGAGCGCCCGCGCCCGGTCATGAGGAGGAGGACGGCGCCGGCCAGGCCGGCGGGCCCGAGCCAGAAGGGCGCCTCCACCGCGAGGCCTAGCCCGGCGCCGAGGGCGAACGCGAGGGCGAGCGGCAGGAGCGGCGCGCTCACGGAGAGTCGGCATCCGGCGTTGCGGCGGGCGTGTTCCCCTCGCTCGTCTCCGGCGCGGAGGGCGGGCTCACGGTCGGGGGACCGGTCCCGTCCGGGTCGGTCCGCCAATCCTCACGGCCCTCGAAGGCCTCGCGCGCGGCGACGATGCGAGCCGCGAGCCGCCAGGTGATCCCGGCCACTCGCGCGAGCTCGCCCGGCGTCGCCCGGTTGAGGTCGAGCCGCGGCCGGCCCGGGCCGCCCATGTGGACCGAGCCGAGCCGGCTCGCGCGCGCCCCCGGCTCTTCGCAGTGCACCGGGACGCTGCGAGGACGGGGCCGCGGCGCGGACTGGACCGGCGCCGGGCTCGTCGGCCGGGCGGGCTCCGCCTCCAGCCGGTCCGCGATCGCGGGGTGGCGCGCGCGCCACCGCTCGACCGCGAGCCCACCGAAGAGACCCGCGGCCAGGAGCGCGACGACGACGACCTCGCGGGGCCGATAGGCGAGCCGCTCGGCGAGCCGCTGGCCGGCGGCGCCGAGTGCCTTCGCCGCCCGGTGAGCCGTCTTCGCGCTCCGCCGGAGGAGCTGCCGGCGCCACTGGCGCGCGTCCATGGTTCCGAGCTCCGTAGAGCAGGGCGCGTGCCACATGGTGGAGCGCGTGGAACCCCGTGCGCCGCCACGCGCGGCGCCTCCAGCCCTCGCCGCCGGGTGTCTACCCGGCCAGACGCGGGGATCCCGAACCGGTACAGGTCAGACGCGGACGGGGGCCCGGAGCGCCCAGGCAAGCACGCCCGCCCATGCCAGCGCGAGGGCCCCGACGATCACGTAGGGCGCCTCGCCGCCGAGCGCTTCGGCGGCGTAGCCGCCCACGAGCCCCGAGCCCAGGATCGAGACGCCGCACGCGGCTTCGAAGAGCCCCATGGCCGTTCCCCGCTGTGCGGCGCTCACATGGTCCGCGATGAGGCCGACGCAGGTCGGGGCCGAGGCGCCGGCGGCGAGGCCGAGCGCCACCGCGCCCAGGAACAGGGTCCCGAAGCCGAGAGGCGCCACGACGAGCGCCGCGCCGCCCGCCATCGCGATCATCGCGGGAACGAGGACCAGGCGGCGGCCCAGCGCGTCCGAGACGCGGCCGGCGCCGAGGGAGCCGACGACCCGCGCGATCCAGTAGGCCCCGAGCAGAAGCCCGACGCCGCGCGGCGAGAGGGCCCGGTCCGCCCCGTATGCGGGCAGGAACGCGAGGATGGTGCCGAGCCCGTAGACGTAGACGAACCCCGTCGTATACGCCAGCGCGCGCCGGCTGCGCGCCCACGCGGGGTTGGTCGTGACGATCCGGGGCGTCACCGCCACGCCGTGGCGGGCCTCCGGGTCCGCCGCCTCGCCGCCTCCGAGCATCAGGACGAGGACCGCCGCGAGCCCCGACGTCGCCAGGTAGAGGGTGAACGGGGCCCGGAGGCCGAAGCTCTCGATGACGAAGCCGCCGATGGAGCTTCCCACCACGAACGCCGCCGCGTAGGCGCCGTACGCGACGCCCATCGCCGCGCCGGCGCGCGTGCCGAACCGCTCGGCGACCCAGGCCTCGAGGGTCGGCCAGAAGGCGGCCCAGGCCGCGGCCTCGAGAAGCTTGCCCGCGGCGAGGCCCGCGACGTGGCCGGCGACGAGGTAGAGGGCCGCCGAGGCGCCGACGCCGATCGTGGAGAGGAGGAGGATCGCGCGGCGGCCGAAGCGGTCCGAGGCCCGTCCGAGGGGGATGGTGAGCAGCGCGAACGCGAGCCCGTGACTCGCCCCGATGAGGCCGAGATCCCGGTAGTCGGCCCCGAGAGTGCGGGCGTAGAGCGGAAGCGCCGGGGCGACGAGACCGCCGCCAAGGTTGAAGACGAACGTGATGAGGCCGATCGGGACCAGCCGGGCGGTCATCGGGCAGGTAGCCGGAGGGCTCGGGCGCTACGGCGCCAGCGCGGCGCGGGTGATCCGGCTCGGGACCGCCTCGCGGTTGTACCACTCGGCGTCCCGGAAGGCCTCGTCGATCCGGTCGAGGGGATACGTGTGCGAGACCAGCCGGTCGAACGGATAGCGCCCGCGGCAGCGGCCGAGGAACTCGAGGGCCCGGGGGATCACCCACGGATCGTACATGACGACGCCGATGATGGTCTTCGAGCCCCAGACGAGCGAGGACGGGTCGAACTCGACCGTGCGTCCCCGGCTGATGCAGCCGATCTCGAGGTACCGCCCGCCGAAGCGCAGCATCTCCACGCCTTCGGGCACGACCGGGGGGAAGCCGACGAAATCGCACGCGAGGTCCGCCCCGCGGCCGCCCGTCCAGTCGCGGACCTGCTTGATGCGGGCCCGGCGATCCGGGACCTCCGCGAGGTGAAGCGTGTGGTCGGCCCCGAATGCCCGGGCGAGCTCGAGCCGCTCGGCGAGCTGGTCGATCACGATCACGGTGCCGGCGCCCATCTCGCGCGCCACCGCGACTGCCTGGATGCCGAGCCCGCCGGCGCCCTGGATCACCACGCTCTCGCCGAACGCGAGGCTGGCCCGCGTGAGGCCGAAGAGCACCTGGGAGAGGGCGCAGTTCACCGGGGAGACGAGCGTGTCGGGGAGGTCGTCGGGCACGCGGAAGATGAAGCCCCCCGGCCGGACGTAGTAGTACTCCGCGAACGCGCCCACCCAGTGCGGAAACTCGCCCGGTCCCGTCGCGCGGCCCACCTTGTGGGGGCACGCGGCTCGCTGGCCGTGGAGGCACACGTAGCAGCGGCCACACGGGTAGAAGTAGCAGTACGCCACGCGATCGCCCTCGCGGAGGGGTTGCCCCAGCGAGTCGGTCGTGACACCGGCCCCGAGCGCCGCCACGCGTCCGGTCATCTCGTGACCGAAGATCCAGCCGTCGGGCGGAAGCGCGAGCGGGGCGTCACCGCGCCAGAAGTGGAGGTCCGAGCCACAGATGTTCGCGAGCGACACGCGAACCAGCACGGCGCCCGGCTCGAGCTCGGGTAGGGCGAGCTCGCGGAGCTCGAAGGGCTGTCCCGGCCCCCGGAACACGGCGGCCTTGCCGGTGCGGGCCATCGCGGTAGGACCTCCTCGGGCGAAAGATGGGCGGAGCGCGGCCATGCTAGCACGCGGTCCGCGGAGGGTCGAGGCTCGGCCGCCGCGCTTCGCGCCGCGCGCGTGGGCGTTGCCGCTCGGGGCGGCCCGGGCTATCCTCGCCGCCGATGGGTCGCTGGGCGGCGGCCCGGCGTCCGGAGGAGGCCTGTCCGTGGGATACGTCGAGCGCCATCTCCTGCCGAACGAGCGGGTGGTCTACAAGACCCGGCTCCACTGGATCCTGTTCGCGAAGCCCGTGCTGGCGACGCTCGGGTGCTTCGCCCTCACCGTGGCGCTCGGCGTGGTGACGCGGATCGAATGGCTCTGGTACCTGAGCCTCCTCGTGATCGTCGGGGGTCTCGTCTGGAGCGGGATCCATGCCGTCGAGCTCCTGACCTCGGAGTTCGCCGTCACGAGCACGCGCCTCATCTTCAAGGTGGGGCTCGTGGCGCGGTACACGACGGAGCTGCTCCTCGGCAAGGTGGAGTCGATCGGCGTCCAGCAGAAGCTCCTCGGCCGCCTCCTGAACTACGGAGACCTGGTGGTGACCGGCACCGGCGGCGCTCGCGAGGTCTTCCCCCGCGTGCACGATCCGATCGCGTTCCGGAACCACGTGCAGCAGGCCTCGCTCCGGGCCTTCGAGCCGGAGCGCGGCCAGGCCTGAGGACATCTCCGGCTTCCTGACGCCGTGACACGCGTCGCGGCGCGATCGGCGGAGGCCTACGATGCTGAACGACGAGCTACGACTCGAGGACGAGCCGCGCCTGGAGGATGTCGCCGCACTCGACGACCGACTCTACCGGCACAACATCATGGCGACCGGCTGCGACAACGGCCGCTGGCTGGCGATCTTCGTTCGCGACGGGGCTGGCGAGGTCATGGCGGGCCTGCACGGGTGGACTTGGGGGCGCACGGGCTTCGTGCGCACCCTGTGGGTCCGGGAAGATCTCCGAGGGCGCGGACTCGGGGCGCGCCTGCTCGGGAAGGCCGAGCAGGAGGCCGCCCGGCGCGGCTGCCGGGAGATGCAGCTCGACACCCACAACTATCAGGCGCCCGGCTTCTACCGGCGCGAGGGCTATCAGCAGATCGGCGAGCTGCCGGGCTGGCCCGGTGAGGAGGCCACGCGCGTCTTCTTCCGGAAGGCGCTCTGACCGCCGGGCCGCGGTATCATCTCCGCACGGGCGGATGTTCCACGCCGCCTGGTCGCGGGAGGACCGGTTGCGCCTGGTCCCGGCGCAGCCCGAGCGGGCTCGGCCGGCCTGGTTCAACCAGGTCCCGCCGGTCCACGTGGCCCGGCTGTGAGGGCGGCGGGACGAGGACCCTCCCGCGACCGTGTGCGCCCTCATCGTCACGAGGGATCCTGGCTCACGTTCGACCGCCCCGGCGATCGCGCGGTTGCGCTCGAGGGGTCCTCGCGGGACCGCCTCCGCTGAGGGAGCCGGGAGCCACGACGCAGAGCGCTCGGGGCCGGCGCCTGGGCCTGCCGAGGATCGTTAACGCCGCCGCCCGCGAGGACGCTGAGTGCCGACGCTGAGGCTGATCTACGACGTGCCCGACTGGGCCTACCATCGCAACGCGCGAGGGTTGGAGCGGTATGCGCCTCCCGACTTCGACGTCTCGTCGTCGCCGATTCGCATCCTGGGTCAGGAAGTTGGCTGGGACGCGATGCTGGGCGCCAGGCCCGTCGATCTCTTCTTCCTCTTTGACTTCAGTCGGACCGCGCGCCTCCAGGCCGAGCTGACGCGCCGCGGATGGAATGACACGCGGCTCATGGTGGCTTGGAGCGTCGGCTGGCCACTGTCCCAGTCCCTCTTCTATCAGACATTCTGCAGCGCAGACGCCATGCTAGTGTCGAACCACGAGTACTGGACCCAGATGGGCCGCCTGCCCGCGAGCTACACGATCCCGTACGGCGTCGACGGGGCGATCTTCAATGTCCGGACCCCCATCGAGACCCGGCGGCCGAAGGTCCTGTGGGTGGGCTCCGAGTTCGCGCGGCAGCTGAAGGGGTACGACGATCTGATCCTGCCGTTACAGGCGGCGCTCCGGGCGCGTGGCATCGATTGCGAGGCTCTGCTCGTGGACTCCTTCGGAGCGGTGAAGCGAAGCCCCGAGAAGATGGCGGCCTGGTACAATTCGGGCACAGTGCTCGTGTGCGCCAGTACGGCCGAGGGAACGCCCAACCCCCCCCTGGAGGCGGCGGCGTGCGGCTGTACGGTCGTGTCGACTCGGGTAGGGAACATGCCGGAACTGATCCGCCAGGACGTCAACGGGTATCTCGTTGACCGCGACCCCGAGGCGCTGCTCACCGGGGTGCTGGCGGCCGTGGAGAACCACGAACGGCTCGCCACGCGGATGCAGCAGGACATCAGCCCCTGGCTCTGGACGCATCGGAGCCAGGACTATTACGCGGTGTTCCGGGAGGTGCTGGGCACCCGGCCCCGCCTGGCCGCAGCGCAGCGACCCCCCCCCGACCTGTCGCAGAAGGTCACGGTCTACGTCACGACAGTCGGCGGGCCCACGTTCCGGGAATGCCTCGACCTCCTCT
>JBGQGN010000245.1:0-6188 GCA_041497395.1 Methylomirabilia bacterium | reverse complement strand
GACGCGTGGTGATTTGCCGCTGGAGCACCATGCCCGTGAGTGCGACGAGAGGCAGCAGGACCACGGCGGCGACGATCAGGACGATGAGCGTGGCGGGTTCCAGGATCGTCACCTCCCCTCAGGCCACCGGCCGCTCGCCGGGGTCCGAGCCGACGCGGAACACCCTCTCAATCATGAGGAGTCCGGTCTAAATCCGCTCAACATTAGGCTGTTTGCCATACGGTGTCAAGGCGAGCCGGTTCCCCGCTGGCCCTGGTCAACATGGCGCATCGGACGGGACGTCTGGGCCGGGTGAGGATCTGTCGCGATGCGCAACAACGGGCGTCGTGACGATGCCACGCCGCGACTCCGCTGATCGGCGCGTCAGGCGGCGAGCGGGGGCGCCGGCTCAGCCCGACCATCGGGGCCAAAACACGACGGGCGGGACGCTCGGGTCCCGCCCATCCGGAAAATTCCCCGCCTCTGCCGTGTGCTTGGCTGGTTCGAACCCTGGCTCTACCAGGTGGGAGCCCAATGCGCGGCTTTAGGCTTCCCCTCTCGCGAGGGGCATGCTCACCGCTCGCGCGGGAGGACTCCCGTTCACAATACTAGGCTCGCAACCGTCGCCTCACATCACGCACAGCGCAGGGAAGCGTTTACCCGGCTATCATTAGGCTCGCGGGCGCCGGGTCCCGTCAAGCCCCGGTGCGGCCCTCCAAGACGGCTCCCAGCCGCGCCGTCAACCGGTCCACCCGCACCAGCAACTGGGCGTCCGTCCCGCGCACGCCCTCCGTCTCGCGACACCGGTACAGCTCGTCCACGACGTGAAGACCGGCCAGGAGCGAGAGCCGCAGCGGGTCGAACACCCGGGCCTGGTCCCGCACGGTCTGGATCCGTCCGTTCAGATACTCGGCCAGCTCGTGGATGTACTCGGGCGTTCCCCGCCCGCGAACGGACAGCCGCTGACCCAGGATCTCGACATCCGCTCGCCCCTCGGTCATGCGCCGCCTCCTTTGATCATTTGATCATTCGGTGATCACCTGGCCACCGCCGGGCGATCGCCGCGTCGGGACCCGTCACAGTCCCTCGATCCGGGCAAGGTCCTTCAGGATCCCCTCCACCTGGCCGAGCAGCTGCCGGCGCTCCTCGAGGAGGCGCCGCTGCTCCGCCTCGAGCCGACCAATGACCTCGAGCCGGGTGCGGAGCCCCTCCGCTTCGGCCGTGAGATCGGCCACCCGGGCGTCGAGGCTTCGACGCTCCGTGGCGAGCCGAGTGTTCTCCGCACGGAGGGTACCGATCAGCTCGATCGCCCGCTGAACGTGCTGCTCGAGGAGGGTCAGTCGCGCCTGGGCGTCTTCGGTCATTCGACATCTCCCCTGCCGGGCCCGTCCGCACCCCGCACCTCGGCGCCAAGCTCGACCCGGAGCCGCTCCACCACCTCGCCATGCGCCCGGTTGACCTCGGCGTCGGTGAGCGTCCGGTCGTCGGCCTGGTAGAGGAGGGCATAGGCGAGGCTCTTCCGACCGGGCCCAACCTGGGCGCCCGCGTAGACGTCGAAGAGGGCCACCCGCTTGAGCCACGGTGGCCGGATCGCCTCGATCGCACGGCCAACCTCGGCCGCCGGCACATTGACGGGAACGACCACCGCCAGGTCCCGCTGGACTCCCGGGTGCCGGGCCAGGGGCCGGTACTGGATCACGCGGCCGGGCAGGGCCTCGATCGCGTCGAGCGACAGCTCGGCCACGAAGACCGGCATCGACAGGTCGAACGCCTTCTGGACGTCCGGGTGGAGCTCGCCCATGACCCCGACGGGCGTGCCCTGCACCACAACCGTGGCAGCGCGCCCGTCCTCGAGGTACGGCGCCGTCGCGGGCTCGGCGCTGACCTCGCCCCGCCCCAGCGCTTCGACGAGACCCTCCACGGCGCCCTTCGCGTCGAAGACGTCGACCCGCGCGCGGGGCGCGTGCCAGGCGCGCGGGGCGCGGAGCCCCGTCAGCACGACGCCGACGCGGGTGTCCTCTCGGGGCAGGGCCCCCGCCCCGCGCCCCTCGAACACGCGCCCGATCTCGAAGAGCCGCACGTCGGGCGTCTGGCGGCGAACGTTGGTCGCGAGCGCCTCCAGAAGGCCGAAGAGCAGGGTCGGGCGCATCACGGACCGGTCCGTCGCCAGCGGGTTCTGGAGCCGCACAACGCGGGGGTCGTCCGGCGAGAGCTCGAGATGGCGAAGGTGCGCGGGGTCGGTCAGCGACAGCGAGACGGTCTCGTGGCAGCCCGCGCTGGTGAGGACGCGGCGCACGGTATCCCGCGCGACCATGTGGCGTGGCCGGCGCGTCAGGGCCAGGGCCCCGGACGGGAGCGTCGAGGGGATCTTCTCGTAGCCCCAGACGCGCGCGATCTCCTCCACGAGGTCGTCCTCGATGGCGACGTCGCGCCGGAAGGCCGGAACCACGACCTCGAAGCCGCCCTCGCGCTCCGTCGCCGGGAACCCCAGGCCCCGCAGGATGTCGGCGACGGCCGGCCCGGGCGGGCACGCGCCGACGACCCGCTGGATGCGCTCCAGACGAAGCGGCACCGCCAGCGGCCGGCGAGGCGCAGGGTAGGCGTCGAGCACGCCCGTCGCGACCCGACCCTCGCCCAGCTCGGCGATCAGCCGCGCGGCGCGATCCAGCGCGTCCCTGAGCCCCTCGATGTCCGCGCCCCGCTCGAAGCGATAGGAGGCCTCGGTGGAGAGGCCGAGCGCCTTCGCGGTGCGGCGGATCGAGCCGGGCGCGAAGTACGCGCTCTCGAGCAGCACCGTGCGGGTCGAGTCTCGCACCTCGGTGTTGGCGCCGCCCATGACCCCGGCCACCGCCACGGCGCGCGCCGCGTCGGCGATGACGAGCATCTGATCGCCGAGCGCCCGGCTCTGCCCGTCCAGGGTCACCACGGTCTCGCCGGGGCGGGCCCGGCGGACCACGACGTGGCGGTCCGTCAGGAGGTCACCATCGAACGCGTGGAGCGGGTGCCCCAGCTCCCAGAGCACGTAGTTCGTCACGTCGACGACGTTGTTGATCGGGCGGAGCCCGGCCGCGCGAAGGCGCTGGGCGAGCCAGGCCGGGGACGGGCCAACCGTGACGCCGGTGACGAGCCGCGCCGCGTAGCGGGGGCAGAGATCCGGGTCCTCGATGGTGACCCGCCAGCCCGCCGTCGTCACGGCCAGGTCCTCGCGGACCGCGCAGTCGGGGGGCCGGAGGCGGCCGCCGGTCAGGGCGGCCACTTCGCGGGCGACCCCGACGATGGCCAGGCAATCGGGCCGGTTCGGCGTCACCTCGACCTCGAGGATCGCGTCGTCGAGACCCAGGTGGCCGACCAGGTCGGCACCCACGGGCGCGTCGGCGCCCAGGAGCAAGATGCCGCTCGCGTCCGGCCCGACGCCCAGCTCCGCCTCCGAGCAGAGCATCCCCTCGGACGCGATGCCCCGGATGGTGGCAACGGCGACCCGCCGGCCGCCGGGGAGCGCCGCCCCCGGGGGGGCGAAGGCCGCTCGCACTCCCGCCCGGACGTTCGGCGCGCCGCACACCACGCGGTAGCGCTCCGCCCCGGTCGACACCTCGCAGACCCGGAGCGTTCCGCCTGCGGCGTGCGGGGCCACGTCGAGCACCTCGGCCACGACCAGGCCGCCGAGCTCCGAGGCGGCCTCGGCGACCAGGCTGGTCTCGACACCGGCCATCGTCAGCCGCTCGGCGACGGCGCGCGGCTCGACCCCCGTGTCGACGAACTCCCGGAGCCAGCGGTACGGGATCCTCACCGGCGCCGCTCGCTAGAATTGCGACAGGAATCGGAGATCATTCTCGAAGAACAGGCGGATGTCATCGATGCCGTAGCGGAGCATCGCGACGCGCTCGACGCCCATGCCGAACGCCCAGCCGGTCACTTCCTCCGTGTCGTAGCCCATGGCCCGGAGGATGCGCGGGTGGACCATGCCCGAGCCCAGGATCTCGAGCCACCCCGATGCCTTGCAGACCCGGCAGCCGCCGCCCTTGCAGAGGAAGCAGAGGACGTCCACCTCCGCCGACGGCTCGGTGAACGGGAAGAACGACGGCCGGAAGCGGATCCGGCTGTCCGGGCCGAACAGCTCACGCGCGAACAGCTCGAGCGTTCCCTTGAGATCGCCCATCGAGATGCCGCGGTCGACCGCCAGACCCTCGACCTGGTGGAACACCGGCGAGTGCGTGATGTCGGCGTCCCGGCGGTACACGCGCCCCGGGCAGATGATCCGCACCGGCGGCTTCTGCCGCTCCATGGTCCGGATCTGGACCGGAGAGGTGTGCGTCCGCAGGAGGATCTCCCCCGCCGCGATCGCGTGCGGCCCAGCTGCAAACCCCGGGCTGAGCGAAGTGTGCGTCGGCAGGAGGGCGTCCCCCGCGACGTAGAACGTGTCCTGCATGTCGCGCGCGGGGTGGTCCTTCGGAATGTTGAGGGCCTCGAAGTTGTAGTGGTCGAGCTCGACCTCGGGCCCTTCGGCGACCGCGAAGCCCATGCCCGTGAACACGTCCACGATCTCGTCGTGCACCCGCGTGAGGGGATGGAGCCCGCCCGGGACGACGCGGCGGCCGGGGAGCGTCAGGTCGGGCCGGTCGGCCGCCAGCCGGGCTCGCCGCTCGACGCCTTCCACGACGGCCTGCCGGGCCTCGAGCTCCGACTCGATCCCCGCCTTCGCCTCGTTCGCCTCGCGCCCCACGATGGGCCGCTCGGCGGGCGGCAAGCCCGGCAGGGCACGCAGGAGCTGGGTGAGAGTGCCGCGCTTGCCGAGGTACTTGACCCGGACCTCGTCGAGATCCCGACGAGTGGCGGCCCGCTCGATCTCCTCGCGGGCGCCCTCGACGATCGTGCGAACGCGCTGGTCAGCCATGCCGGAACTCGCCGGCCATTCTACCGGATGGAGACGCGAGACAGAAGTGCCGGCCGGATGCAGCGCGCGGGATTGCAGAGCGCGGCAGAGCGCGGCGTGATCCGCAACCGCGCGGCCCGCGCGGTCCACGTACCGGCGCGTGCGGATCGCGGCCAGACACCTCCGCGCCGCTCCGTGAAATCCCCCGTGCGGGGCAAGACGTCACGAAAAGGCGCGAGAGACTCCTGAGGGGATACCAGGGGCCACGGAGCGCCCACCTTGACTACAGCGGGCCGTCTGGGCGCGCACGCGGGGATCGCTGAACCGAACGGTCCCCCGGGCCGCATCTCAGCCGCTCCCTGCCCCATTGACACAAGGGCCAGCGGTAGCGCATAAGCAGCGTCCAAGCGTCTTCCGCGCTCGGGAGTTTCAAGCTGGTCATCGAGCTGCTGTTCCTGATGGCCGGAGGCATCCTCTACGCCTGGGTCAAGCAGGCTCGTTGAGCGGAGGTCTCCCCATGCGTCGCGCGCTCCTGCTCGGTCTGGCTCTCCTCCTCACCGCCTGCGCCCCGCGGGCCACAACGCCCCCAGAGGGCCGCCCGCCGCTTGTCCCGCCCGCCGTGGCCTATCGCCTCCGCCTTGAGGCTCCGGGCTCGACCGGCGAGATCACGTTGACCAAGGCCTTGGAGTATCTGATGGGCCGCTCGAACAAGGCCTTGCCAACGTACCGAGTCGAAGGGACGATCACGCAGACTGACGATCTCGGCACGTGGCGGTTCTACTTTGCGCCGCTGGACATCCTCGACCCGGAGAGCCTCGCGCAGGTCCACGGCATCGGCGTGCAGTTTCGCAACGGCCTCCGTGACACTATCGAGGTGGAGTGGGCCCGGAGCGCGATCGTCGATCAGGGCGGCCGGGCTCGGTCGGTGATCCACCGCGGCGTGCGCTTGGTCGCCCGGAACGATCCGAGCGCACCCTCGACGATCCCGGCGGGCGCCGTCCTCGATGACTTCCTCTTCCCGGCTGACCTGATCACGTACCGATCGGGCCGTCTGGGCATGTGGACCGCCGTGGGGTTCCTCGAACGATTGCAGCCAGGTCAGGTCGTCACGGTGAGCTTCGGACTGCGTATCATCGGACAGCCGGGCGAGCGGGCCTTTCGATTCCGTGCCGCGCCCCCGCGTAGGGGACACATCGCCGTCGACCCGATTGTTGCCCGGGCTCGCGCGACACGAGGGCGCATCCCGCTCGGATCTGGTGCCGGCCGCGAGCCGCCCCGCAAGCGTGTCCCGAAGCGCCGAGGCTATCCCTCTTCCGGCTGCCGTCGAGCCCCGCCCTGG
>JBGQGN010000244.1:0-6214 GCA_041497395.1 Methylomirabilia bacterium | reverse complement strand
CGTGATCGGTATCGACAGGCCGATCTTGACGACCTTCGACTGCGCCACACCGTCGCCGGGCAGGACCACGAGCAGGCCCACCGCCAGCAGCACAGCCAGCGCTCCAATAATGCCACGTCGCATCATCTTCTGACCTCCAGGTGAGAGCATCGGGGTTCGGATGGATACGCGGATATGAGCGCCGGACCCTCGCGTTCGAGGGTCGCCCATCACCTCCCTCGGTCGTTCGTGTGCGCGCGGCCCGGACGCGCGGCCGCCCGTCCGGACGTATGGTGCCCGCTATTCTCGGCATGACGCGGTGCAAAAGCAAGCGGGTCGACCGAGGGGGGGGCGCGGCGGCACCCTCGTTACAGGCCTTTCTGGATCGCGTCCAGGATCCCCGTTTCCACGGTCTGCTCCGTCGCGACCATGGGCTTCCGCTCGGCCATCCAGAGGATGCGCTCCTCGGTATAGAGCTCCCGCTCCACCGAGACGGTCGTCCGGCCCTCCCCGGCGGCCTTGAGAGCGAGCCGGAGCCTGTGGCGCAACCCCTTGCCGTAGACGGCGTAATCCTTGAATTCCACCCCCCGGGAGTCGGTCAGGATCCAGCCCACTGGCCGGTCGAACTTGTCGATATCCCAGCCGAGGCTCTTCAGGACGGACTCGGTCACCACCCAGACCCGGTCGACCGGGGCGTCGAACGTCCGACTGGGGACGGCCGCCGCCCGGGATGGGCCCGGGGCCCCGGGGAGCCCGAGCCCAAATGCCAGCACGAGGATGCCGATTCGACCGATCTTCCCCATCCCTACCGTCCTTTGAGGCTCGAGTTGAGGCGCTCGGCGGCGGCCTCACCGGAGCGCACGCAGTCCGCGATCCCCACGCCCCGGTAGGCGCCGCCCGCCAGGGCCAGGCCGGGGAGGGTCTCGAGGCGGGACTCGATGGCCGCGACCCGGTCGAGGTGGCCGACCTCGTACTGGGGCATGGCGCCGGGGTGCCGCCACACGCGGGAGAGGACCGGGTCTCCCGTGATCCCCAGGAGCGCCGCCACGTCGTCGTGCGCCAGCTGGAGGAGAGCGCGGTCCTCGCACGCGAGCAGCCCCGCCTGCATCGCCCCCCCGACGAACACGCGGAGGAGGGCGAATCCGTCCGGCGTCCGGCCCGGGTACTTCACGCTCGAGAACGTGCAGGCGAGGATCGCGCGCCCCTCCACCCGTGGAACCACGAAGCCAAAGCCGTCGAGGGGATGCCGGATCGCAGCCCGCGGATAGGCCAAGGCGACCGTCGCCGACGACGCGCACGCGATCCCGCCGAGCAGTCCGGCCAGCGGGCGGTCCGCTCCGCTCACGAGCGCCGCCATCGCGGGGGCCGGCCCGGCGAGGACGACGCCGTCCGCGTGGAGCGGGGACCCGTCGCGCAGCTCGACCCGCCAGCCGTTCGGCGCGGGCGCGATGGCCGCCACCGGCGTGGAGAGCCGAGCCGCACCGGCTGGAAGGCGCGCGGCGAGGGCGGCGACCAACTCCTCCATGCCCCCGGCCAGCGTGACGAAGAGGCTCCACCGCGCCCCGCTGGCCCGGCCGGCCTCGCCGCCCCGGGCCGTCCGGCGGAGGCCGAGGATCAGGCTCCGGTGCTCCCGCTCGAGCGCAAGGAAGCGCGGCATGGTCGCTGCGAGCGACAGGCGGTCGGGATCCGCCGTGTAAATCCCGCCGACGAGCGGCTGGGCGACCCGCTCGAGCGCCTCGCGTCCCAGCCGGCGCCGGACGAAGCTCCCGAGGCTCTCGTCCCCGGCGGCAGGCCGGCGCGGCAGGATCAGGTCGAGGCCCAACCGGAGCTTCCCACGCCAGGAGAAGACGCTCGACGCCAGCACCGGCCACGCGCGGGTCGGCGCCAGGAGGAGGAACCCTTCCGGCAGGGGGCGGAGCCGTCCCCCGCGCACGACGTAGGTGCGCCGGAAGCGATCGTCCGTCCGCCGGAGCCGGGCCCCGAGCCCGATCCGCTCCGCGAGGGCAAGCGCCCACGGCTTCTCCGAGATGAACGAGTCCGGGCCGGCGTCGAGCAGGAAGCCGTCGACTCGCTCGGTGCGGATCGTCCCGCCCAGCCGGTCGGCCGCCTCGAGGAGGACGAGGTCGAGCGCCCGCCCCTCGTCCCGGGCCAGCTCGACCAGACGGTGCGCCGCCGCGAGCCCGGCGATCCCGCCTCCGACGACGACGATCCGAAGCGGCGTCACCCGACCCTCGCCCACGCGGGCGGACCCAACGGCCTACCGCTCTGAGAGCTCATGGACGGCGTCGACGAGCGCCCGAACATGGTCCACCGGGGTTCCGGGAAGCACGCCGTGGCCGAGGTTGAAGATGTGGCCCGCCCGGCCATCGGCCTGCGCGAGGATCGCCGCCGCCCGCCGCCGGATCTCGGCGGGCGGGGCGAACAGCGCGGCAGGGTCGAGGTTCCCCTGGACCGCCACGTCGTGGCCAACCCGCCGCCAGCCCTCCCCCAGGTCGAGGCGCCAGTCGAGCCCGATGACGTCACCACCCGCCTCGCGGAGCGCCTCCAGCAGACCCGCGGTCCCGGTCCCGAAGTGGATCACGGGCACACCCGGCACGAGCGACTGCAGGATGGCGCGGGTGTACGGGAGGGCGAAGGCGCGATAGTCGTCCGGCCCGAGCGTGCCCACCCAGGAGTCGAAGAGCTGGACGGCCTGGGCGCCCGCGGCAATCTGCCCGTTCAGGTAGCGTGCCGTGGTCCGCGCGAGGAGGGTGAGCAGCGCGTGCCAGGCCCCCGGGTCGCCGTACATGAGCCGCTTCGTCTCGAGGTAGTCGCGCGAGGCCCCGCCCTCCACCAGGTAGGACGCGACGGTGAACGGCGCCCCGGCGAAGCCGATCAGCGGCACGCGCTCCCCCAGGGCCGCGCGCGCCCGGCGCACGGTCTCGAAGACGAAGGGCACCGTCTCCGCCGGGTCGCGCTCGACCAGTCGCTCGACGTCGGCCGCCGAGCGCACCGGGCGGCGGATGACCGGCCCCTCACCGCGGGAGAACTCCAGACCCACCCCCAGCGGCTCGACCAGGAGCAGGATGTCGGCGAAGAGGATGGCCGCGTCCACGCCGAGCTTCTCCACCGGCAGCACGGTCACCTCGGCGGCCACGTCCGGCGTCCGGCAGAGCTCGAGGAACCCGAGCCGCTCCCGGATCGCGCGGTACTCCGGCAGGAAACGCCCGGCCTGGCGCATGAGCCACACGGGCGTGAACGCTGTCGGGCGGCGGCGGCAAGCGGCGAGAAACGCGTGCACGGCTGGGACTGGCCTCCCCCCGGACGGCCTGGCGGCGGGCCGACTCGGGAACGCGGTGGGCATCGGGCGGCGTCGCCATGATAGCATCGCCTCCGTCGACCATGACCCCGGCCCCCGGATCTGCCACCCAGCCCCGCGTTGACGACCGACGCTGAGCGCACTCGCCAGGGGGCGCTCGCCGATCTGGCCGCCGCGATCGAGCGGGCGGCCGTCGACCTCGGACTCGCCGAGGAACCGTCGGGCTTCGGGGCGGCCCTCGAGGCGGGGGCGCCGCGGCCCGAGCCGGCGCAGGCGCCGGCTGAGCCACCGCGTGGCTGACGAGACGCTCGCCGCGCTCGCCGCGAGGATCCGAGCCCGCGAGATCTCCCCGGTCGAGGTCACCGAAGCATGCCTCGCCCGCATCGAGACGCTCGGACCTCGGCTTCGCGCCTTCGTCCACGTCGACGCCGAGGCCGCACTCCGGACGGCGCGGATCCGGGAAGCCGAAGTAAAGGCGGGCCGCGCCCGCGGCCCGCTTCACGGGGTGCCCCTCGCCTACAAGGACCTCTTCGTCTGGGGCGGCCGGGCGGCGTCCTGCGGCACGGCCGTCCCCGAGTACTTCCGCGCCGACCAGGACGCGACCGCCGTCGCCCGCCTGGAGCAGGCTGGCGCCATCTCGCTCGGCCGCCTGAACCTCTCCGAGCTGGCGCTCGGGCCCTTCGGCGACAACGCCCACCACGGCGACGTCGAGACTCCCTGGCGCCCCGGCCACTGCGCCGGCGGGTCGTCGAGCGGGTCCGGGGCGGCCGTGGCCGCCGGCCTCGCCTACGGCGCCCTCGGCACCGACACCGGTGGCTCGATCCGGCTGCCCGCCGCCTGCTGCGGCATCGTGGGGCTCAAGCCCACCTACGGGCGCGTGAGCCGGGCGGGCGCGATGCCGCTGTCGTGGTCTCTCGACCACGTCGGACCGCTCGCCCGGACGGTGCGCGACGCGGCGATCCTCCTGGGCGTGATCGCGGGGGCCGACGCTCGGGATGCGACCGCGAGTGCCCACCCGGTCGCGGACTACGTGACGGCCCTCGACCGGCCGATCGCCGGGCTCCGGGTCGGGGTACCCGACCGCTACTATGGAGAGGGCCTCGACGGAGAGGTCCTGGCCGCGGTCCACGGCGCGGTCGAGACGCTCCGCGAGCTGGGCGCCCAGATCGTCGACTGCCCCCTGCCCGACCCGATCCTCCTCAACGACCTCGCGAACGTGATCGCCCGCTGCGAGAGCGCCGCGGTGCATGCCCGCATCGTCCGCGAGTCGCCCCACGCGCTCCAGCCGGCCGTCCTCACGCGCCTCGAGATCGGGTTCCACGTCAGCGCCCACGACTACCTCCAGGCGACGCGGCTCAGGGCCCGCGCCGCACGCACGTTCGTGGACGACGTGTTCGCGCGGGTCGACGTGCTCGTCGCCCCCACGATTCCCGAGCCGGCGCCCGCCCTGGCCGCGGTGAAAGCAGGGCCTCCGGACGAGATCGTCCGCCGCATGGGCCGCTTCTCGCGCCTGACGCGCCCCTGGAACGCCCTCGGGCTGCCGGCGCTGAGCGTGCCCTGCGGGTTCGCGGCCGACGGGCGACCCCTGGGCCTCCAGCTGATCGGCCGTCCCTTCGACGAGGCGACGGTGCTCCGCGCTGGTCATGCCTACGAGCAAGCGGCAGGCTGGTGGCGGCGGCGCCCGCCGCTCACGTAGCCAGGCCCGCCGTGGATACCCCCGGCCCGACGGTCGAGCGCGAGCTGGACGGGACCCTCACCGAGTACTTCGACGTGGACGTCCGGGGCGATCGGGTGGAGCGCCTCCTGACGGAGCTCCTCACCGAGCACTGGCGCGGCCTGTCGGTCGGCCCGCTGATCCAGGGCGCCGTGTTCGAGGTCCGCTTCACGGCGCCCCCGCGGGTCACGATGCTCGACGGCTACATGACCGTCGACCCCGGCGCGTGGCACTTCCACCTGTGCGTGAACGACCACCGGGAGGCGCCACCCGAGCTCGCGGCGATCCGCCGCGTCGGGCGCGCGGCCTTCTTCCGGACCCACGGGACGGGCGCGGCCGGCCACGCCCCGATGACCTGGGGGCTTCGGCTCTGGAACGGGCGCAGCGAACAGATGGTCACGGTGCTCTTCCCGAGCGCCTACTACTCGAACGCGATGGAGCCCCTCCCCGAGCCCGACTGGCGCCGGGTCGCGCTGTGGGACGCCTTCCGCGCGCGGTACGGGGCGGCGCGGGTGCCCGGGCGGAGCTGATCCGGGGGATCCGGGTCACCGCGGCGTCAGTCGCGGTACACGTCTCGACGGTGCCCGATCCTCACGATCTCGACGAGCCGCTGTTCGTCGTCAACCGCGTAGACCACTCGGTAGTCCCCTTGACGAAGGCGGTAGCGATCCTCTCCTGAGAGCTTCTCGCTACCCGGAGGGCGGGGATCGTCCGCCAATCTCCGGATTCGCGTCACCACGCGACCCAGATCGCGCTGCGGGACCGCACGGAGCTCACGCTCGGCCGATCGCTTGACGACGACGCTATAGGAGCCCGTCACGCCTGAGGTCCTCGAGGACCCTCTCGAACGGACGGCTGGGCTCCTTGCGACGCTTTTCGAACGCCTCGAGGTCGAGGGCGTCCTCGCGGAGGGCGGCCGTCACGGCCGCGTTGACCAGTTCGGACAGCGAGCGGTCACTGGTCGCCGCCTTGATCTTCAAGGCCCGGTACACCCTTGGCTGGAAGTAGATCGTCGTGCGCGTCTCCCCGGCCATCTCCGCCCTCCCATCGGTGTCTTAATGTCATGCCATCATAGCATCCCGATGCGGGCGGCCGGCCGGAGTCCGGCCCAGCCGAACCGGACGCGCGCCCGGAGCCGCTCCCGCGCGGCGCCTCCAGGAACGCCGCCTCGGCCGCGTGTTCGGTCAGGACGGCCAGCTCGCGCGGCGCGAAGCCGAGCGGCG
>JBGQGN010000243.1:0-6214 GCA_041497395.1 Methylomirabilia bacterium | reverse complement strand
CTCCCCTCCCCGCGAGCCGCCCCGCCGCCGTCTCGAGCGCTCCGCGAGCCCCGACGACGGCGTCGCCTTGACGTTCCCGAGGCCGCCGCGCTAGCATCCCCGCGAATCGACCGCTGGGCACGCGACGCATCCGCGCGGGAGGACGGTCATGGCCAAGACGCTCGACCAGCTGGAGCTCCGTGCACTTCTCGCCGCCGACTCGGCGGGACCGCGAGCGCCCTCGCTCTACGCGGACAACGCCCGCTACCTCACCTCCCTGGACGGCTTCAACATCAAGCGTCCGGCCATCCCCGCGCACCTCTTCCGCGCCGAGCGCGACCAGGTGCTGGCTCCCGGCGCGCCGACCGGCCTCGTGCCGCTCGACCTCTCGGCGACGCTCGGACTCGGCTACCCGGCGACCACGCCGTTCATCCTGTCGCGCTACGGGCGAATCCGGGCGGGAGACACGCTCTCCACTGCCTTCCGCGCCAGCACGGAGCTCTATCACGTGATCCGCGGGTCGGGCACGACCAGGACCGGGGACGGGGGATCGCTCGTCTGGCAGGAGGCCGACACCTTCTGCCTGCCCGGCGGCGGGGCCGCGCGCCACGCCGCGGTCGAGGACACCGTGCTCTGGATCACGACCAACGAGCCCCAGCTCGAGTTCGAGGGGCTCCAGCCGCCGGCACCGGGCGCGGGGCCCATTCAGCCCGCCCTCTACCCGATGGCGGAGATCCGGCGGCGGCTGCTCGGAGTCTACCTGGATCCCCGCGGGGCGGCGATGCCGGGCAAGTCGATCAACCTGGGGAACGTGGCCCTCGAGTCGAGTCGCACCACGACGCCGTCCTTCACGCTCGCGCTGAACTCGCTCCTGCCCGGCGAGGCGCAGCGCGGCCACCGGCACAACGCGGTGGCGGTGACGCTCGTCCTGGCCGGCGAGCGCTGCTATTCCCTGATCGATGGGGAGCGCGCGGACTGGGAGCCCCACACGGTGATGATCACGCCGCCCACCGCCTTCCACTCCCACCACAACGACGGGAGCGAGCTCGCGCTCTTCCTCATCGTCCAGGATGGGGGCGTCTACTACCACTGCCGGACGATGGGGTTCAGCTACAAGTAACCCCGCTCAGCGGGCGGCCCTGGCGCCGCGAGAGTTGACCGGACGGGGTTGATCAAACGGCCTGCGGCCTGTGGCGGCCTGTGGGCTCACGGCAGGCAGAGCTGGCGGAGGTCGGGAAACCAGCGCGTCAGGCACGACGGCTCGACGAGGATGGTCTCGTCGCGGCCGGGGCCGGTCGAGACGAGCGAAATCTCGCACTCGATCAGGTCCTCCAGCCACCGGATGTAGTCGTGGGCGCGCGCCGGAAGGGCCCCCCAGGTGCGGAGCCCCGCGGTCTCGCTGAGCCAGCCCGGACGCTCCTCGAACACGGGCTCGAGCTTCGCGACGACGCGCTCCTCTCCCGGCCACTCGTGGAGCGTCGTCCCCTTGTAGCGGTAGCCCACGCCCACCAGCACCGCATGGCAGGGATCGAGCACGTCGAGCTTCGTCATCGCGAGCGTGTCGAGCCCGTTCACGCGGACCGCGTGGCGGAGGAGCGGAGCGTCGAACCACCCGCACCGCCGCGGCCGGCCGGTGACCGATCCGTACTCCTTCCCCCGGGCCCGGATCAGCTCGCCAAGATCGCCGGTGACCTCGGTGGGAAACGGCCCGCCCCCGACGCGGGTGGCGTAGGCCTTGGTGATGCCGAGCACCCCGTTGATGCGGGTCGGCGGCACGCCGGTGCCGGGCGCCGCCCCGCCGGCCGAGGCGCTCGATGCCGTGATGTACGGATAGGTGCCGTGGTCGACGTCGAGCATCGTGCCCTGCGCGCCCTCGAAGAGCACCGAGGCCCCGTCGCGCATCCACCGGTGCAGGAGCAGCGCCGTGTCCGCGACGTGCGGCCGGAGCCGCTCGACGGCGACCCGAACGGCCTTCACCACCTCCTCCACCTCGAAGGTGTCTCGGCCATACGCCCGCAGGAGGTGATTCTTGATGGGGAGACACGCCTCGAGCTTCTCCCGGAACTGGGCCTCGTCGAGGAGGTCGCCGACGCGAATCCCCAGCCGGGCCGCCTTGTCGGCGTAGGCCGGGCCCACGCCCTTGCCCGTGGTCCCGATTCGCTCCTGGTCCATCGCCTGGTCGAGCGCCCGGTGGTAGGGCAGGATCACGTGAGCGGCGTGGGAGACGTAGAGCTGCTCCACGCTGATCCCGGCCGCCGCCAGGCCGTCCAGCTCCGACACGAGCCCGATGGGGTCGACGACGGTCCCGCAGCCGATCACGTTCTTCTTGCCGGGTCGAAGAACGCCCGAGGGCACCAACTGGAGGACGAAGCGCCGGTCCGCCACCACGATGGTGTGGCCCGCGTTCGGACCGCCCGAGTAGCGCGCGACGACGTCCACGCAGGGCGCGACCAGGTCGACGACCTTCCCCTTCCCCTCGTCGCCCCACTGGGCGCCCACGATCACGATGTTAGGCAAGAGCTCCTCCGGGAGCGGGCTCGAGGACGCGGCTCGGCGCCGCCATCAATGCCGCGAGCGGCCAGGTGACCTCCTGGCCCCCCGCCGGGTCGATCACGCGCACGTCGCCACGCCCGAGCCCCGCGTGATCGATCACCACGGCCCGCGCGGCGCGGATGTCCCGCGCGTAGGCGATCGACTCATCGAGCGGCCGGCTCATGATGTCCCGGGCCACCGCCAGGCCCAGCTCACGCAGGCGCCGGCAGAGGGCGAGGGCCGTGCCCTTGTCCTCGGTGAAGTCGATGACGAAGAACTCCGGACCGGTGACGCGAGGCTCGAGACCCTGCGCCGCGAGCGCGAGAAGGAGGCGGTTCACGTCGAACGCGAATCCCGTGGCCGGACAGGGCGTGCCGAAGCGCCCCAGCATCTGGTCGTAGCGGCCGCCGCCCACCAGCTCGGCGCCGAACCCGTCGACGTACCCCTCGAAGTTCACGCCCGAGTAGTAGTCGAACCCGCGGACCTCGCCGAGATCGAGCAGGATCGCCTCGCCGAGGCCGTAGGCGGTGAGCAGACGGTGGACCTCCGCGAGCCCGGCCACCGCGCGCTCCGACCGCGGGTTCTGGACGAGCCCCGCCGCCCGCCGGATCACCTCTGCCCCGCCCTGGAGACCGGGCAGCGCGAGCACGAGGTCCGCCGTCGCGGGCGGAACGGTCAGCGCGCCGACCAGGCGCGTCAGCTCCGCCACGTCCTTCCGCCCGAGGGCTTCGCGCAGGGTCCGCGCCACGTCGCGCCCGACGCCGAGGCTGTCGAGCACGCCCCGCACGAACTCGACGTGACCGACGTCGATCTGGAAGCGCTCGAACCCGGCGGCCCGGAACGCCTCGATGGCCATCGCGATCATCTCCGCGTCCGCCTCCGGCTGGTCGAGGCCGAGTAGCTCGACCCCCGCCTGGTAGAACTCCCGCATGCGGCCGAGCCGCGGCGCCTCGTGCCGGAACACGTTCGTCCGATACGCGAGGCGGTAGGGCTTGGGCCGGTCGCGGAGCCGAGTGGCGGCGATACGCGCGATCTGGGGCGTCACGTCGGCGCGGAGCGCGAGCATCCGCCCCGTGTCACGGTCGACGAACTTGAACATCCCCTCCTGGAGCGCCTCGTCCGTCCCCAGCGCGAGGACGTCGAAGAACTCGAAGGTCGGGGTCATCACCTCGCGGTAGCCCCACAGCCGGAAGACGCCGAGGAGACGCTCCTGGAGGCCACGCAAGCGCGCCGCCTCGTCGGGGAGGTAGATCTTCACCCCGGTGGGGAGCTGTGACTGAAGGTTTCGCCGGTCCATAGCATGCATGCCCGGGAGCCGGGCAAACCCTCGGAAGTATACGGGATGCCCGGACGCAAATCCAGCGACCGCCGTTCACCGGGCCGCGTCCGTCGCGGTGCCGGCGGTCTGATAGGATGTGACCGGTCACGTCACGGGTGAGCGGGCCCTCGGAGACCCCGGCAGCGGGGTCGCAGGTCCTGGGCGCCACCGTACCCGCCAGTCCAACGCACCGTGCAGGATTCGAGCGAGGAGGCAGGGATTGGGTACCCGGCCGCGGGCCGCGTCGCGATTCGAGCGGGACGGATCGACCGTACGGTTCGGCGAGGGCACGTCGCGCGTGTCCGTCACGGTCTGCACGCCACGCATCGTGCGGATCGAGCTGGAAGGGGCCGGAGAGGACGCGGCGCCGTCCTACGTCGGCCCCCGCGACTGGCCCGGAGCCTCGGCGGATCTCCACGACGGCGAGCCCGTGCGGCTGGCGACGGCCGATCTCCGCGTAGAGGTGTCGACCTCGCCGCTCCGCCTGGCGTTCCTCGATGCCGCGGGCACGTGGCTCCTCCGTGAGCCGGCGGACGGCGGGATGGCGATGGAACGGTCCGCGGACGGCCGCGCGCGCCTCCACGCGCGCTTCGCCTTCGCCGGCGAGCAGCATTTCTACGGGCTCGGCCAGGGCGGCGCCCAGCTCGATCGGCTCGGAGTGAGCCGGCAGCTCTGGAACACGCATCTCGGCCACGGCCCGGGCTCGGACATGGGCGTGCCGCTCCTCCTCTCGAACCGCGGCTATGCGGTGTTCTTCGACAATCCGAGCGATGCCCGGCTCGCGGTGGGACGATCGGACAACGGGGTGCGCATCGTCTACGCCGCGGAATCCGGGCGCCTCACCTGGTACTTCCTGATCGGCCAGGACCTCCGCGCGGTGATGGGCGAGGTGGCGGAGCTCCTCGGGCGGCCGCCGATGCCCCCACGCTGGGCGCTCGGGTTCCTCCAGTCCACCCGACACTTCCACGACACGACCGAGCTGCGCCAGCTGCCGCGCACCATCCGGGACAAGCGCATCCCCTGTGACGGCCTCATCTACCTCTCGACCTACGGCGAGGCGCACGGCTGGAACCGCGGGGTCGGACACCTCGAGTTCCAGCCCGAGCTCTGGCCGGATCCGGCCGGCCTCCTCGCCGAGGCACGAGCCCAGCACTTCGAGCTCATCACACACGAGTACCCGGTGCTCCACGAGGACTCCCCGCTGTTCGCCGAGGCGGAGTCGCGCGGCTATCTCCTGGCGGCGGGGTACGAGCGCGTGAGCGCCAGCGGGCGGCCCCCCGCGACCTACCGGGAAGGGCAGCGCTACCTCGACTTCTCCGATCCGGCCGTGCGTCGCTGGTGGTGGGCCGCGCACCGGGACCTGGTGCGCCTCGGGATCGCCGGCTGGTGGCTCGACGGCGGGGAGGGGCCGCCGGCGACCGCGAAGCTCCACGCGGGCGACGGGACGCTCCTCCACAACATCTACGATCGCCTCCGCCATCAGGCCTTCGCGGAAGGCGAAGCGGCCGACCGCCCCGACCAGCGGGTGTTCCTCCTCTGCCGGTCCGGCGCGGCGGGGATGCAGCGCTTCGGGGCCACGTGCTGGTCGGGCGACATCAACAACGACTTCCCGACCCTCGAAGCCCAGCTGGCGCTGGGGCTCAACACCGGCCTGTCCGGGATTCCGTACTGGGGAACGGACATCGGCGGCTTCTTCCATCCGGTCCCGGAGACCGGCGAGCTCTACGCGCGCTGGTTCCAGCTCGGCGCCTTCAGCCCGATCTTCCGCTCGCACGGCTGGGTCTGGCGGGAGCACGTGCCGTGGGCGCACGGTCCCGAGGTGGAGACGATCTGCCGACGCTACGCCGAGCTCCGCTACCGGCTGCTCCCGTACACCTACACGCTTGCCTGGCAGGCGCACACCCGCGGCCTGCCCCTCATGCGGCCGCTGGTCCTCAACTATCCGGACGACCCCCGGGCCTGGACGGTCGGCCACGAGTTCCTCTGGGGCGACGACCTCCTGGTGGCGCCGGTGACGCGCGAGGGCGCGACCGCGTGGCCGGTCTACCTCCCCGCGGGCCGGTGGCACGACTTCTGGACCGGCGCGTCCTACGAGGGCCCGGGGGGGGTCACGCTCCCCGCCCCCGTCGACCGGCTGCCGCTGCTCGTCCGGGCCGGCGCGATCCTGCCGATGGGTCCGGTCGTCCAGCACACCGGGGAGCGGCCGCTCGACGAGGTCACGCTCCTGATCTATCCGGCAGGCGCGTCACGCTTCGAGCTCTACGAGGACGACGGCCGGTCGAATGCCTACCGCCAGGGCCGCTACACGCTGACGCCGCTCGAGTGCGAGACCGGGCTCGGCCGCGTGATCGTCCGGATCGGCCAGCCAGCCGGCGACCCGTCGGT
>JBGQGN010000242.1:0-6221 GCA_041497395.1 Methylomirabilia bacterium | reverse complement strand
GGACGTGGACGCCGACGCGATGGTGGAGGTCGACGGTCAAGCCGTGGTTGGCCGGGGCGCTCCGGCCGGTCTCAAGCCGCCAGGTGTGACGGATGCGGCGAGCGGGTTTCGGCGGGCGCGCGTCTACTTGGGGACCGGGTTCCACCTGATGCGGATCCTCTCTCGACACGAGGCGGGGTTGGCAATGCTCCGCGTGCGGTGGACCCCTCCGTGGCTGTCCCGGGCGGTGTCGATTCCCGCCGAGCATCTTCTACCTGCCGACGCGACGCCGAGCGAGATCGGGTTGAGAGGCGTCGCGCTTGTCGGTCGTCGGCTTGCCGTCTTGGGCGTGACCTGTCTCGGCGTCTGGATGCTTGCAGCGATCCTGACGGCTCTGGCTGAACGGATCCTCTTCTGGAGACCGGCTCGCGTGGACTGGGCGGGACACGCCGGCTTCGGCCTCCTGTTCCTGGTGCTGACCGGAACCTCCCTCCTCATCTGGCTCGAGCACGGTCCACTGCTCGCGCCGCTCCTCCTCGGAGCGTGCGTGCCGGGGACGCTGGCGATCGGAATGCTAGGGCTCCTGCGGGCGCGATGGCGCAGCCCGGTGATGGCGGCCAGCTGGTGGCGAGGCTGGGCCGATCGCATCCGTCGCGCTTGGCCCGTGCTGGCCCTCCTCGTTGTGCAGGCGGTACTGAGCGCCCGATTCCTGAAGTTCATCGACGGGCGTCTCCCGATGCCTGGAGACCACAGCTCTTTCCTGTACCGGTACCACGCGCTGCTGCATACGCTTCCCCGGCTGCGGTTCTACGATCCATGGTGGAATGCGGGCACCGTCGACCCCAGTCCTGCTCTGTCGGGTGCGTCCGCCGTCCTCGCCCTGTCCGCGCCCCTCCTCGCGATCTGGCGGCTCCCGGACGCGTACGCCGCCTTCATTCTAGCGGTCGGGGTGGTCGTCACGCCGTGGTCCCTCTTCGGGACGGTGCGCCTGCTGGGCGGCTCACGGCTGGCGGCACTCTTGGCGGGGCTGCTGGTCCTCGCCCCGGGCGACGTCTACTTTTGGTGGTTCATGGCCCACGGGACGCTGCCGGCGATAGTCTCGGCCGCACTGGCCCCGCTCGTGGTCGCCCTCGCGTGGCGGGTGTTCGGGCACCACGACCACCGATGGACCCTGGTCCTGGCCCTGGCGGCTGCGCTGGCGGTCGGCCTCTTCTGGGTGGGGTTCGTCCTGATGATCGGCCCACCGCTCGTCCTGGGAGCGATGATCTGCTGGCGGCGCTTGCGCCGTGGAGACCTGCTTTTGGCCGCGGCACTGGTCGCCGGGGTGTTGCTAGTGCACGCTCACTGGCTGCTCGACCTCGCATGGACGCTGGGCCTTCCCACTGCGGGGACATCGCGTCACGAGGTGCTGACCTGGCGGCGCTACGTCGAGGATCTGCTGGTACCCGTTCTGTTCGATCCGAACCCGATCGCTCTCGTCTTGGGAGGGGTCGGGACGTTCCTTCTCCCGGGCCCGCTGCGCGTCGTCTACGGCGGGTTCGTCCTATCGCTTCTGGCGGTCGCCACGCTCATCCATCCCTTGTTGTGGCGCCTGGAGCTGGATCGCTTTCTCGTGCCGTTCGGGATCGCCCTGATCCCGCCCGCGGCTTTGGTCGCTGCCCGGCTCCTCCGGGCCGCCAGCCGTGGCTTCTCGCGCAAGGTCTCCCCTCTCGTGGGCATGGGGCTCCTCGTGGTTCTCCTGCTGCACCTGGATGGAGTCTGGCGGCAGTACTCGGGCCAGGTCCGGCGCACAGCCCGACAGATCGAGTTCCTGTCCGAGCCTTCTCGGGAGCTGGTGGACTGGATCCGGGCATCGGCCGCGACGGACGGACGGATCCTGCTCTGGGGCGATCTCCCGGGGCCCACTCGTCTCGAAGGCGGCTACAAGGCGTACCTCCAGCCGCTCACCGGACGGCCGCTGATCGGCTATCACGTGAACCCGAAGTGGGTCGACATGGACGCGGGCATCGTCTTCCGGGTGCCTGACATTCGCGGGGCTCTTGAGACGCTCAACGTCCGCCACGTCATCATCGGCGACGAGGATCCAGACCTGCGAGCCCTCCTGGATTCGGCCGCCGGGCTTCGGCGCCGCGCGACCCTGAGCAGGTTCTTCGTCTACGACGTCGACGTCCGCCCGAGCTATATATTGGGGACCGGCGGGACCGTTGCCTTCGACTACGATCGCCTGGACGTCCGGCTCGACGATGCGGTCGACGAGATCACCCTGAAGTTCCGGTGGGCGCCGGGGCTCGTCAGCGACCCGCCGCTCCGCCTCGAGCCGGTCGAGCTCCTGCCCGGCGTGCGTTTCATTCGGGTTCGGACCACAGGCACGCGTGCGTTTCGTGTACGGTACGTAGCCTGTTGTGCTTGGCATCCAGCCGAGATGTGGGCGCGTTGGCGGAGTACGGGGCCGTGATGGAGTGGTGGCGCTGGGAGTGCCTGGAGCCCGTTGTCGAGCGAGACGATGCAAGATCGTCACGCTGGCGTGTTTCGTGTCGAGGGAGGGCGATGTCGCCCGACGCTGGGGGCGCGCGGACTCCGCCGCCCAGATCAGGTAGATGAGATCGCTATTCGCCTCGGGTTTAGGTGCGGCGCTTCCAGGGAGCGAGCCAGGCGAGGGCGAGCCCGACGAATCCGCCAGCGACGGCGAAGAGGCCGATCCACGCGAGGGGGCGGAGACGGGCCGGCAGGTCGCCCACGAGGACGCCGGCCAGGGGAATGCCGAGCGCCAGGATTCCCAGCAGGACGACGATCAGGTAGGCGCGCCTGACCAGGGCGATCTGGGCGTTCGCCGCCGCGCGCTCCGCCGCGTCGGCTTCGGCGTCCGGGTCGGACTCCCGGGATGTCGCTCCGCCGGAGAGGGCCTCCCCGGAGAGGACGCTCGCCACGGGACCGGCCAGGTAGTACACGCGGTATTCGACTCCCGGATGGAAGGCCTGCAGTGCGCCCGCGTCCGGTAGCCGCAGCTCGGTCCCGCCGATCCGGACCCGGCAGTCGTCGAGGGCGTCGGAGACGATCTCGACCGGGCCTCGCGCCACGCTGAGCTGCGGGGAGCGGACCGCCGAGAGATGCCGGCGGCTCAGGAGGTATCCCACCAGGACCACGGCCAGCGCGACGCCCGCCGCCACCCCGATGCCGCTCGGAGAGCCCCCCGGGGTGTGAAGGCGCCCGCTGAAGAAGGCCACGAGTCCCACGCTGCCGAGCATCACCGCCACGAACACCGCGAGCGACAGCTGCATGCCCCTCTGACCCGCGTGGAGGCGCGCCGTCTGGCGCGGAGAGAGCCGGCCCGCGCGGTTCGCGGCGAGATCGGCGGGCTCGAACCGGAAGACGTCGCGAAGCGGCCGGTCGAGATCGCCCGTCGTCAACGGCCCGGGTCCGGGAGCGCGGGCGCCGTCAGGCGTCCGCGTAGAGACGGGCGAAGTAGTCGCGCACCATGCGCTCGGCGGAGAAGCGCCCGGCGGCCATGCGGACCGATGCCCGCATCATCCCGAGCCACCGGGGACGTTCCGCGTAGGCGGGCAGCATCTCCTCCTCCAGGATGCGGAAGAGCGAGGCGTGATCGCGCGCGTCGTGCTCCTCCGACGGCTCGCCCTCTGCCCCGTCGCCGATCGCCCATCCCGTCACGCCGTGGTCGCATCCCTCGGGCCACCAGCCGTCGAGGGTCGAGCAGTGGAGCACCCCGTTGAGCGCGGCCTTCATCCCCGACGTGCCGCTCGCCTCGAGAGGGGGACGCGGCGTGTTGAGCCACACGTCGGTCCCGCGCGTCAGGAGCCGCGCGAGCCCCATGTCGTAGTTCTCCAGGAAGACGGCGGCATCCGGCCACTGGCGGATCGTCCGGACCAGCCGCGTCACCATCGCCTTGCCGGCCCGATCGGCGGGGTGCGCCTTGCCGGCAAAGACGAGCTGGAGCTGCCGGCCTTTCAGGAGGCGCCCGACCCGCTCGACGTCGCGGAGCACGAGGTCGGGGCGCTTGTAGGTCGCCGCGCGCCGCGCCACCGCCACGGTCAGCACGTCGGGGGCGAGCCGCACGCCGGTGCGCCGCTCGATCGCGGCCAGGAGCTCGACCTTGAGCTCCCGGCGGAGGGCCTCGAGCGTCTCGTCGCTCGCGAGCGCGCCCGCCATGCGCGGGTCCTGCCACGTGGGCACGTGCACGCCGTTCGTGACGGCGATGATCGGCGCCGCATCGCGGACGTCGGCCCACATGGCCCGGGCGGTCTGGCCGTGGCGCTGGGACACGGCGTTCGCCCGGCGCGCCAGGCGGAGCCCGGCCGCCGTCATGTTGAACGGATCACCGCCCAGCTGGCGGAGCTCGGCCGCGACGAGCTCGCATCCGGCCCCGAGGCGCAGGATGTCGGCGAGCGAGTGGATCTCGTTCCCGGCCGGAACCGGCGTGTGGGTGGTGAAGACGACGCGCTCCCGCGCCGCGCGCCAGGCGGCCTCGAAGCTCGCCCCGTCCTCCATCTTGGCCGCGATCAGCTCCACGCCCGCGAACACGGCGTGCCCCTCGTTGAAGTGATAGGTGCGGACCTCGGGGTGGAGCTGCCTGAGCGCCCGCGCCCCTCCGATCCCGAGGAGCATCTCCTGGGCGATGCGGCAGTCGGGGCGGGGATCGTACAGCCGGCGCGTGATCCACTGGTCCCGCCGGTCGGTCGGCTCCAGGAGGTAGAGCGGCACGATCGCGTAGCGGCCCACGCGCCACACGCGGCACTCGACGCCCCGGCCGGCCACGCGGACCCGGACGCGGACGCCGGTGTCGTCGAGGAAATCCGGGCGATGCTCGTGCCACTCGTCCGCGGGCTCGCCCGAGGCGTCGAGCCGCTGCGTCGTGTAGCCCTCCGCCCAGCGGAGCCCCACCCCGACGACCGGCAGCGCGAGGTCGTGGGCTCCCTTGAGGAAGTCGCCGGCGAGCACGCCCAGGCCTCCGGAGTAGGAGGGGAACTCCTCGTGGAGCCCGAACTCCATCGAGAAGTAGGCCACGGTCGACACGGGGTCCTCTCCTCAGGCCGGGCGGAGACGCCGGAGCACGGTGGGGAGCAGCAGCACCGCCATCGCCAGGAGGAGGAGCGTCGCCGAGAGCGGGGACTCGACGAGCGTCCACGGGGAGCCCTGGCCGATCGCCAGAGCCCGTCGGAGCTGGGTCTCGGCCATCGGGCCGAGGATCATGCCGAGGAGGGCGGGCGCGATCGGGAAGTCGTAGACCCGCATCGCGTAGCCGGCGAGGCCGATCAGGACCATGAGGGCGAGGTCGAGCTCCGAGGCGCCGAGCCCGTACACGCCGACGATGCCGAAGACCATGATGCCGCCGTAGAGCCAGGGGCGGGGAATCAGGAGGAGGCGCACCCAGATGCCGACCAGGGGAAGGTTCAGCACCAGCAGCATGACGTTCCCGATGTAGAGCGACGCGATGAGGCCCCAGACGAGGTCGGGATTGTTCAGGAACAGATAGGGTCCGGGCTGGAGCCCGTAGTTCTGGAAGGCGGCGAGCAGGATCGCCGCGGTCGCGGATGTCGGCAGCCCGAGCGTGAGGAGGGGCACCAGGATGCCGGCCGCCGCGGCGTTGTTGGCCGCCTCGGGCCCGGCCACGCCCTCGATCGCGCCCTCGCGGCCGAACTCTTCGCGCTTGGGCGCGAGGTGCCGCTCGATCATGTACGAGAGGAACGTCGGGATCTCCGAGCCGCCGGCGGGGAGCGCCCCGATCGGGAAGCCGAGGAGCGTGCCCCGGAGCCACGGCTTCCACGACCGGCGCCAGTCCTCGCGGGTCATCCACACTCCGCCGGCCAGGGGATTCAGGAGGAGCTCACCGCCGCCGTACCGGCTTGCCACGTAGATCGTCTCGCCGATCGCGAAGAGGCCGACCAGGACCACGACCAGCTCCATCCCGTCCAAGAGCTCCGGCGATCCGAACGTGAGCCGCGCCTGGCCGGTCTGGGCGTCGATGCCCATGACGCCGAGGGCCAGGCCGATGAACAAGGACACGAAGCCGCGGACGCGCGAGGACCCGAGGACGCACGAGACCGACGTGAAGGCGACCACCATGAGCGCGAAGTAGTCGGCCGGTCCGAAGACGAAGGCGAGCTCGGCCACGGTTGGCGCCGCGAAGGTCAGCGCGATGGTGGCGAGCGTGCCGGCGACGAACGACCCGATCGCCGCGGTGGCGAGGGCGGCCGCGCCGCGGCCCCGCCGGGCCATGCGGTTGCCCT
>JBGQGN010000241.1:0-6259 GCA_041497395.1 Methylomirabilia bacterium | reverse complement strand
TGCACATGGCGATCCACACGTACGGGGTGACGGGGCATATCGGGCGCCTCGAGGGCACGGTGAACGCGGTCCACACGATGACGATCGTCATCGACGCGCTCTCCCGCGTGCAGTTCCGCCACCTGCCGCGGCCCGACCTGCCCGCGTTCCCGCGGCTCAACGTGGGCGGCATCATCGGCGGCCGGGGCCGGGACTACGTGCTCGTGGAGCCGCCGTACGTGCCCGACCTCTGCACGATCCTGGTCGACGTTCACTTCGTGCCGGGTCAGACGGTCGACGCGATCGTCGCCGACATCCGTCGCGCCCTGGACCCGCTCGCCGCGCGCGATCCGGCCCTGCGCTACGCGATCGAGATCCCGCCGCCTGCCCGCTTCAAGGGCCGGCGGCGACTGGTGATGGACCCGCTCGACGTCCCCGTCGACGCGCCGATCGTGCAGGCGGTGGCCCGGAGCTACCGGACCGTGACCGGACAGGACCCCCACGCCATCGGCACGGTGCTGCCCCACTCGTACAGCGCCGATGACACGTGCCATCTGTGGAAAGCCGGCATCCCCTGTCTCCTGTACGGGCCCGGCGTCATCCGCGGCGGCCCCGACGAGGACGACGCCTGCGTCCTCGTGAGCGAGATGGTGACGGTCACGCGCGTCCTGGCCGTGACCGCGCTCGACGTATGCCGGCGCAAGCCGGCGGAGCTGGTTATTTCATAACGAGGAGGACGCATGAAGGCACTCGTGATCGCTCTTCTGCTCGTCGTCGGTCTCGTCCGAGACGCCGCGCCCCAGGCCCCGTCGCCGGCAAAGCCGGAAGGCGAGATGCGCTGGGCGCTGTACGTGACCCTCGCCCCCGCCTGGTTCGACCCGGGCGAGATCACCGGGGGCTTCCTCACGCCGTTCTGGGTGCTCTATGCCCTCCACGATGCCCTCGTCAAGCCGATGCCCGGCAACCTCATGGCGCCGAGCCTGGCCGAGTCGTGGACGGTGAGTGCCGATCAGCGCGTCTACGAGTTCAAGCTGCGCGAGGGCCTGAAGTTTCACAACGGCGATCCGTTCACGGCCGACGACGTGAAGTTCAGCTTCCAGCGGTCCAAGGTCGGCAAGGTCCTCAAGGACAGGGTGCGTGACGTCGAGGTCGTCAGTCCCTCGCGCGTTCGCTTCCATCTCCACGAGCCGTTCCCGGACTTCATGGCCTTCTACGGAACGCTGGCCACCGGCGCGGGCTGGATCGTGCCCCGGAAGTACGTGGAGAAGGTCGGCGACGACGGCTTCAGGAAGCAGCCCGTCGGACTCGGGCCCTACCGGTTCGTGAGCTATACGCCCGGCGTCGAGCTGGTCATGGAGGCCTTCGAAGGCTACTGGCGCAAGGCCCCCGCCGTGAAGCGGCTCGTGTTCAAGACGGTGCCGGACGCCACCACCCGGGCGGCCATGCTGAAGACCGGCGAAGTGGACGTCGCCTACATGCTGGACACGCCGTCCGCACAGGAGCTCCGGCGGGATCCCGCGTTCCGGCTCGGCTTCTCGGGCGCGATCGGCGTCCACTACCTGGATTTCTTCGACCAGTGGGACCCCAAGTCCCCGTGGCACGACCGGCGCGTGCGGCTGGCCGCGAACCACGCCGTCGATCGCCGGGCGCTCAGCGAGGCCGAGACGCTCGGCGCCTCGCGCCCGACGGGGAGCATGGTGCCGCGCACGTTCGACTTCACGCTGCCGCTCGAGCCCTACGCCTACGATCCCGCGAAGGCGAAGACGCTGCTCGCCGAGGCGGGCTATCCGAACGGCTTCGACGGTGGGGACTTCTATCCCTATCCGCCCTATTTCTCGGCGGGAGAGACGATCACCGGATTCTTCGGGGCGGTGGGGATCAGGATGAAGGTGCGCACGATGGAGCGGGCGGCCTTCCAGACGGCCTGGGGGAGCAAGAAGCTCCACGGGGTCTGCCTGTGCACCATGGCGAACTTCGGCAACGCGGCCACGCGACTGGCCGACGCGGTGCAGAGCGACGGAGCGTTCGCGCGCGGCGCCGACGCCGACGTCGACGCGCTCTACAAGCAACAGGCGCGCGAGACGGACCGGCGAAAGCGCGAAGCGCTCCTGCATCAGATCCAGCAGCTCATCTACGACCGGGTGAGGTTCGGTCCCCTCTATGAATTCATCTGGCCGAGCGGCATCGGGCCGCGCGTGGCCGAGCCCGCGCTGATGCTGATCGACCCGTACCCGTGGTCAGCGCCGCTCGAAGAGGTCCGGCTCAAGGCACGCTGAACGGGTCGCGTCAGCCCCGGGGCGCCGAGGGCGCCCCCCCCACCCTTTCGCCGGCTGACCGAGTACCGGCGAGCCTCGGCCGACGGAGGCCCTCGATGGCTCGATGGTTTGGCGCCGTTTTGACATTGCTTGTCCTCGCCAACCTCGCGGGGGCCGCTAGCGTGGTGGTGTGGTCGCTGCCCGGCCCGTCGGCCCTCAGCCTGCGTCACATCCTGCCCTTTGCTCTCGGCCTGCTCCTCACGCTGATCGGGGTGTTATGTGGACGCCGCGTGCCCCGACGACGGCCAGCACAAGCTTCGTCGACCGCGACATCCCCGGCCGCAGAAGGACATGCACCGCCCCGTCAGATGGACGATGACGCCCCGGGCTGGCTCCTCGCGGCTGTTGTCGCGCTGGCGCTCAGCGGCATTCTGGCAACTTCCGGCCTGGTGTCGGTATCTTCATCGACCGGCATGTTCTCGGACGGAGCGCCGTCCACCGGCCGGAGCGAATCGGCCGTGATCCTGGCCGTGAACGACATCTACCACATCGAGGGTGTCGAGCGAGGAAAAGCCGGGGGGATCGCGCGCCTCCGCACGGTTCGCGCAGAGCTCGAGCGCGACCACCCAGGCCGCGTGCTGTTCCTCCACGCCGGAGACGTGATCTTTCCCTCGTTCCTCAGCCGCATGTACAAGGGCAAGCAGATGATCGACATCCTGAATCTGATGGATGGCGATCGACAGTCGGGGAGACTGGACGAGCGGATGTTCGTGGTCTTCGGCAATCACGAGTTCGAAGAGGATACCTGCAAGAACGATCCCGTCCTGCAGCAGCGCGTCGCCGAGTCCGACTTCTATTGGCTGGCTTCCAACATCGCCATCACGCCGTGCCCCGATGGACGTCCACGTCTCACGGGTACCAACCTTCTGCAGGGCCGGGTCGTGGAGGTCGGGGGGTTGCGGATCGGTCTGTTCGGCCTCACGATCAACACGGAGAAGCATGAGATCTTCCGCTTTCTGAAGGCCCGGGACACCGCGAGAGACTTGATCAGGGATCTTCGCCGTCGGGGCGCCAACGTGGTCGTGGCGGTCACCCACCTCAACTGGCGTGACGACGTTGCGCTTCACGACGAGCTGCGTCGCGACGGGCTCGATCTCATCATCGGGGGTCATGATCACGTCCACATGAGCCTGCCGAGGAACGACCCCGAGCCGCGGATTTTCAAGGCCGATGCCGACGCGCGCACGGCGTGGGTCGTCACGCTCACGCGTCATGCCGACGGCCGGGTGCAGGTGGCCGGTCAGCTACGACAGCTCGGCGATGGCGCGGCCAAGGATCCGCTCGTCGACCGGCAGGTCGCCAAGTGGATCCGGTCGCACGCCGACGAGTTTTGCAAGGCCGCGGCGACTGATCCTCACTGGGTCGGCGCCAAGCCGGTCTCGGCCGCGTGCCTGGACGAGCGTCTCGCCGTGGCGGAAACACCTCTCGATGCCTCGGAGGAGAAGATTCGATCCAGGGAGACGTCGCTGGGAAACTGGATCGCCGATCAGATGTTCGCGGCGTTCAAGGACTGCGGTGTGGACGGAGCGTTCATCAATGCCGGCGGGCTTCGGCTCAACCAGGATCTGGCCAAGGACTCCGACATCACGATGCGGCACCTCGAAGAGCTGGTCCAGTACCCCACGACGCTGCGTGTCTACAAGCTCACGCACGACAAGTTCCGGAAGGCACTCGCGAACGCGATCTCCGTGCCCGATGCGGGACGGTGGCTCCAGGTCAGCGATCAGATCGCCTTCACCTACAGCCCTGCGGATGAGCCCGGTGCGCCGGGCCGGCTTCTGAAAGCCGTCGTGCGGCCACCCAAGAAGCCCCTGATCGATATCACCGAGTCCTCGAAGGGGGAGATCCGCATCGTGGCGAACGAGTACCTCCAGAAGAGCTCGACCGATGATTTCGACAAGATCCTGCCCGAGCCGGATACTACGCCCTGCCCGGCTTTGGGCAGCGACCTCAAGAAGATCCTGTATGCCGCGTTCAAAGCGCAGGGCCGGGTCAAGGCCGACGAGCCAGGGCGGATCTGCACCGACGCCGAGGCGCGCGGTGGCCGCACCTGCCTGGCCACTCAAGCGGGGAAGACACCATGAGCAACACCACCGGTCACAACGGCGTTCTCTGGCCCCACGGGCTTTCAGTCGCCGTCCTGGTCGTCCCCACCGTCTGGATTCTACTGGTTCTGGTTCTCAGCATCACCGAGCGATGGACGGCCTGGCCCGAGCCCGGGTCGCGGACGATCGTGGTCTACTGTGCGCTCTCGTTCAGTCTGGCCCCGCTGGTCCTTTGGCTCCTCGACTTCGGGCGGGTCGGCCTCGCCGGCCCCGGCGCCGGAATCGGCACCCGGCAGAGCGAAGCCGGAGCGGAGATCGAGCGCAATCGTGTCGCCTACCAGGACATGGCGTGGCGAGCAAAGTCGGCGAACCCGAACGCGACGGTCGACACGACGGTGGACGGCAAGTTCAAGGAGCTCGCAGACAAGGCCGGGAAGACGACGGACGGCGAGGCACTGGACGCGCTCGTAGAGGAAGCCGAGGCCCTAGCGCAGCGGCGCGCCTACCTCTGTCCGGACAAGGAGATTTCGACGGAGGCGAGGTCACACCTGTTCTCCCTTGTCGACTGGGGCGTGTCCTCGAAGAAGATCGACTCGCTCAAAGAGGTGGCCGCGCCCGCGCTCGACGTGGAGATGAAGGACGTGGCCGCCGGCCGGGGCGGCCTCCACGTCATCTTCGAGGAATACGACGCGTGGGACTCGTACATCGACGAGTACAACGCGAACACCTCCTTCTGGGCGTCGACCTTTCTGGGCATCATCGCCGTCCTGGCAACGCTGGCGTTGATCATGATGCTGGGCTTTTCATGGAAGGTCCTGGCCCTCGTGCTCGCGGCCATCGCCGGGGCAACGGCGAGCGTCATCGCCCGACTGCCCGGACTGACGAGCTACGGCGAGTGGGTCGTCAACCTTCGCGCCTACCAGGCACGGATCGGGACGGGGATCGTAGGGAGCCTGGTCGGTATCGGCCTGCTCGGCTCCGGCCTGATCACCATCGCGTTGCCGAAGGACTGGAAGTCCGCTGACACGCTGCTCGAGGCATGTCTCGCCCACGCCCCTTCCCCCGCTTCCGTTGTGCCAACATCGCCCGCTCCCGGACCGTCCGGCGCTGCCCCGGCACCGGAGACCAAGGCGCGCTGCGACTCCGGGGGCATGCTGTTCTTGATCGCGGTCACGATGCTGCTCGGCTTCAGCGAGCGCCTGCTCACATCGCTCGAAGGCCGCGTCGTCGGGAGCGGGACCCCAGCCGCTGGAAAGACCTGACGGCCGCGCGCGTCCGCGGCGGCAGCCCCGGTCGGTCCCGCGTCAGCCCCGCGCCCCCGCCGCCGCGCGATCCATCAGGTCCTTCGCGCCGGCCTGGATCCACGGGAAGAAGCTCGTCATGATCGCGCGCACACCCATCCGCGTGTAGCGCTCCACGTTGGCGGCATTGACCAGCGTTCCCGCCGCGCGGCCGGACCGGACGATCTGGGCGATCGCGCCGTCGATCGTCTGCTGCACCTCCGGGTGGCCCATGTTGCCGATCTGACCCATCGAGGTCGCGAGGTCGTTCGGCGCCACGAAGAAGACGTCGATGTGGTCGACCTTGAGGATCTCATCGAGGTTTCGCACCCCCACGATGTCCTCGATCAGGACGATGAGGAGGCTCTGGTCGTTGGCGGTCTTGAGATAGTCGCCCACGCCAAACCCCTGGCGGCTGGTGAACATGCCCCGCTTGCCGAGCGGCGCGAACTTGCCCGCCTCGACCACCCGCTCGGCCTCCGCGCGGGTGTTGACGTGCGGCACCACGATGCCCTGGGCGCCGCGGTCGAGCGTGCGGTAGATCGTGGCGTAGTCGTTGTCCATCACGCGGACCACGGACGTCATGCCCCAGAGGTCGCAGGCCCGGGTCAGGTTGCCGAGATCGGCGTAGTCGACGCCG
>JBGQGN010000240.1:0-6261 GCA_041497395.1 Methylomirabilia bacterium | reverse complement strand
TCCTCGATCCCTTTCACGGCGGCGAGCTCCTCGACCGCGCCGCCTGCGAGGCACTGGTCACGCGGGTGCGCCCCGGCGGCGGCCCGCTCGACCCGCGCTGGCTGGCGCCGGTCACCACGCGGCAGATCTTCGTCCGGATGCTCAGCAATCTGAAGGCGGCGTACTCGGCCCTGGGGGACTGGGCGCGCGCCCTGGCCGCCGTGGAACGCATTCTCCTGCTCATCCCCGACACGCTGGAGGAGCTCCGCGACCGCGGCACGCTCCACGCTCGTCTCGGCCAGGGGGCCGCGTCGGTGCGTGACTGGGAGACGTATCTCCAGCGCGCGCCCGAAGCGCCGGACGCCGGCCACGTGAAGGACCGCCTCCGGGCCCTGCGGCAGGCGCTCGCATCGCTGAACTAGGGACGGGCGAGGCGCGCGGGCAGGCGGGACTGCGACTAGTGGCTGACGAACCGGCGGAGGTTCTTCAGGTAGTACCCCATCGCGAGGGTGATCACTGCGGAGATGAGGGCGATCACGAGGTGGCTCACCTCGCGCGTCTCGCGATAGGCGAGCGCCTCCCACACCGTGTAGAAGACCCCGAAGCAGATCGCCGTCCCGATCAGGAGCCGGTGCGCGATGATGATGAGCATCGGTTGGCCACCCTCCGTCATCCGATCACCCAGCCGCCGTCGACGCGCAGCACCTGGCCCGTCACGTAGTTCGAGGCGGGCGACGCCAGGAAGAGGACGGCCTCGGCAACGTCCTCCGCCTGCCCCATCCGCGGGATCGGGAGATCCTCGACCGCGTAGGCGTATCCGCGCGTCATCTCCGTGTCGATACCGCCCGGGGCGACGCTGTTGACGTAGATCCCGTTCTGGCCCACGTCCTTGGCGACCCAGCGCGTGAACGCGATGACGCCCCCCTTGGCCGCCGCGTAGGCGGGGCCCGAGCGGCCCCGCCGAGCGTCCGGACTGTCCCCTGCCCGTGACACCACGCCCCCGATGATCCCCGAGATCGACGAGATCGTCACGATCTTGCCGTAGCCCTGGGCGCGCATCACGGGTACCACCGCCTGGACCGCGTGAAACGTGCCCGTCAGCACCACCTCGACAACGCGGCGCCACACACCCTCGGTGGTCTCTTCGAGCAGGTCCCGGTGAACGATCCCCGCCGCGGTCACGAGGACGTCGAGACGTCCCAGCGCCGCCACCACACGCCCGACCGCCGCACGGACCGCCGCGGCGTCGGTCACATCCAGGGCCAGGCCCATCCCGCGCCGCCCGGTCGCCGAGATCCCCGCCTCGGCGTCGCCCGTGGGCAGGAGATCCGCCACGGCGACGTCCGCGCCAGCCCGAGCCAGGGCCACGGCCGACGCACGACCGATCCCCCGGGCACCTCCGGTCACGAGCGCCACCTGGCCACGAAGATCGCTCGGACCACTCGACCGGGGCACCGGCATCGGTTACCCCTGCTCCCGCGGCGCCGCGGACGCGCCCGGGGCGAATCCGAGGGCTGACATGAGAGGCGCCAGCACCTCCCGATCGCCCGGGGATCCCTCGCGCCACAGGCCGGCGACGGCGTTCTGGGCCCCCCAGAGATCCGGGGGCGCCTCGAGTAGGGTCCCGAGGGCCAAGAGCGCGAGCCCATCGGTCACGGTCGTGGCCGTCGTAGCAGCCCGGAGCGCCTCGAGCACGCGCCCGAGGGCCGACTGGATCGGCGGCACGACCTGCTCGGCCACGAGCCCCAGGGGGATCCCCAGTGACCGGGTCCCGGCGACGAGCTCGCGAAGCCTGTGCGCTGCGGCCGTCACGGGCCCGCCGGCGGCGAGCACGGCAAGCTCCTCCCTCGCCGCCCGAGCCACAAGGCGATGGGCCACGCTCGCGAGAGCTGCCGGGATAGGGCCCTCCACCAGGCGAAGCTCCTTCAGGAGCCGACGGCTGCCGGCGTCGACCCACCCCCGGGCGCCCTCCGGGGTCGCCAGGGCGCGCTCGGCCAGACAGGCCAGAAGACGGCGGCGCTCGTCGGGAAACACGTCATCGGCACCGTACGACCGGCCACCGAAGTGCCGGTCGAGCGCGCGAGGCCACTCCGCCGGCCCTCGGCCCGGAAACTCCCGGAAGAGGGCGTTCCGAGCGGGCGCGAGCGCCTCCCCATCGGATCCCGTCCGGACGCGGCAGTGGACTTGGCCATCGTGGGCGTGCAGTACCGCCAAGTCCGCCTCCTCGTGCTCGGTCGTCAGGCGCGCGGTCACGCGCACGCGGCCGATCGCGAGCGACGCCTCGCCCGCGGCCACGCGGGCCCACCGGAGCCGCTCGACCCGGAACGCGTGGACGTCGGCCGGATCCCCATAACCCTCTGACGGCCCCGCGATCGCGTAGTGCGCGGCCACGCGCGCGAGATCGGTCACGGAGGGCGCCACGTGGCGCCGCCACACGCCGGCGCCGTCCTGAAGCTCGGTGACGTTCGATGGAGCGGCCGCCAGACGCCGGACCAGCTCCGCCTCGAGCCCGGCGTCGCCACCGAGGAGCCTCGCGAGCTGCAGCACGCGCGCGGCGTACCGGAGCACCTGGACCGTCTCGATTCCCGAGATCTCGTCGAAGAACCAGCCGCACGACGTGTACATGAGCAGGCGATGGCGCTGGAGCTCGAGGCACCGGAGCACCTGGACGCGGCCCGCCGCGTCCAGCGGATGGATCGCGTGGCGCTCGAGGAAGGCCTCCACGGACGCGGGGCTCCGGTCGAGGATCACCTCCACGTACGCGTCGCGCGCGGCCCACGGATCCTTGACCAGCGCGCCCGCTCGCGCCTCGTAGAGCGCGTCCACGGCGTCGCGCAGCCAGTCGAGCGCCTCACGGAGGGGCGCCCGCCAGCGCTGCGTCCAGCCTTGGTGGCGCCCGGCCGTGCACCCGCAGTCGTCGCGCCATCGCTCGACGCCATGCGCGCAGCTCCACGAGGACCCGTCGACCACCCGCGCTTCCATTGCGGGGGGATGAGCCGCGAGGAAGGCCGCGTGGTTGGTCAGGCTCGCGGCGCCGCTCGCCTCGATCCGGGCGCAGGCCTCGGCCAGCGCCATCTCCCCGAAGCGGTGGTGGTGGCCGTAGCTCTCACCGTCGGTCGCGACCTGAACGAGCTGAGCGTGTGCGCCCTCGTCGAAGCCGGCCAGGAGGCGCGTCGCCATCGCATCACCCGAGCGAAGGAGTCCGTCGAAGGCGACCGCGTGGGAGATCGCCCCGTCGTAGAAGAAGAGCGCGAGTGCCCGGCCCTGCCCTCCCTCCCAGCGGTATGCCCGGCGCGGATCCAGCGCCTCGGCCCCGGGGCGCCAGTCCCCTTCTGGTGCCCGCACGCTGGCAGCCTGGCCCGGCGCCAGGAGGGTGAAGCGAACGCCTTCCTCGGCGAGCACCTCGAGCGTCTCGCGGTCGGCGGCAGTCTCGGGAAGCCACATCCCGGCCGCCTCGCGCTCGAAGCGATGCCGGAAGTCGGCGAGACCCCATCGCACCTGGGTGACCTTGTCGCGCCGGCTGCAGAGCGGCAGGATCGCGTGGCCATAGGCCTGCGCGATCGCGTTCCCGTGTCCGCGGGTTACCCGGCTCGCCCGGTCGGCTTCCAGGATCGCGCCGTAGACGTCGGGACGCTCCTGCTCGAGCCACGTCATGAGCGTGGGGCCGACGTCGAAGGCCAGCGTGGCAAAATTGTCGACGACGTCCAGGATCCGGTTCTGCGCGTCCACGCGCCGTGCGGCCGTGTTCGGCGCGTAGCACTCCGCGGTGACGCGCGCGTTCCAGTCATGATACGGGGCGGCGGAGTCCTGGACCTCGATGCGCTCGAGCCAGGGGCTCTCACGGGGGGGCTGGTAGAAGTGACCGTGGATCGCGACGAACCGGGTGCGGCTCACGGAAGGAGGAACCGCTTAGCGCCCGCCGGGGCGCGTCGCGCAGGCCGCCGGCCGGCGAGGTAACTCGCGCACGGCCGTGCGCGGCTGCCGGCCGGGACCCGTGCCGATCCGGCCAGGGCGGTCGAAGACAAGACCGCGAAAGCTACCAGCGTGGGGGCCGGCCCGAGCCTCCGCGTCCACCGCCCATGCCCGGCCCGCCACGGCCACCGCCACCCCCCGCCCCCTGCGGGTTGGCGACCTCCACCTTGATCGTGCGACCGTCGAGTCGCTGGCCGTTGTGCATGCTGACGGCCTTCTGGGCTTCCTCGTTGGTCGCCATCTCGACGAAGCCGAAGCCTCGCGACTGACCCGAGTACCGGTCGGTGATGACCGTGGCCGATTCCACCGTCCCGCACTGGGCGAAATGCTCGCGCAGAGCCTCGGAGGTGGTCGAGTACGAGAGACCGCCCACATACAGCTTGACCGCCATGGGACCTCCTTTGGTGACGGGTCGGAGCGTTCTTAGCCCCGCAGCATAGCATGGTCGCCGGTCCCCGGGTCCGGGGCCTTGAACCCTCAGCCGGCAGCTCCGACGACGCTCATCACCGACTGGATCGAAGCCACCGGGGCGCCTCTGGCGGGGCCAGCTGGGGGCCCCGGTCACCGACCACCACTCCCGGAACCTCGCGCGATCAGCGCCGGTTCCCGTCGCCCAGGCGCCTCAGCGAGCGGTCAAGGCGATGCGGGCCGCCGCGGTCCGGGTCTCCACACCCAGCCGGGTATAGACCCGCGCGAGGTGGTTGCCGATCGTGCGGGGGCTGAGCTTCGACCGGAGGTGGCGCGGTGCGCGCGACCGACGTAAGGGCTGGAACATCCGGCTCGCGGCCCGCCGTCTCCTCTGGCAGCTCCGAGGCGGGCCGAGCTACTGATATGGAAGGGCCGGCCGTTACGCCGGGCCCGCGGGATCGGCTCCTAGACCATATGGCCATATGGAAGGAGCGGCCCAGGCCACCGACCGCGCCGCCGCCGGGCCCCGAACAGACCCGGGCAGGAGCCCGGAGCCCCGCTAGCCGAAGGGGCGGAGCAGCTTCGTCAGGGTCGCGCGAACCTCGTCCGGCGTCGTCACCCCGACGGCCTGCACGATGCCCTTCTTGTCGACCACGACGTTGTGAGGCACCCCGCGAAGGCCGAGTCGCGTGATGTATTCCCCGGTCGCGTCGATGAGAACCGTGCCCTGGATGTTGTGGATCTTGCAGAAATGGAGGGCTTCTCGCCGCGGATCGACGTGCTCCCACACGTTGACCATGACGATTTCGAGCCCGAACTTCGCGGCCCGACGACGCACTTCCTCGAGTAGCGGAGCCTCCGCGTTGCAGGGTCCTCACCAGCTGGCGAAGAAGTTCAGGATGTACTTCTTTCCCCGATACTCCTCCGACGTGCGCGGCCGCCCGTCCACCATGTCCGGCAGGCTGAACGAGGGGAGGGGCTTTCCGATCAGGGGATGCCGCCAATCGCTCGGAAGCTCGGCGGGCTCACCGTCCAGCCGATCCTGGAACACGCTGACCGTGCTGGTGCCCGCATCCGAGACGTACACCGTACCCGACTGCTGGTCGACCGCCAGGTCCCCGGGAGCCTTGCCGACCGGAACCCGCGCCCATTCCCGGCCGGTCTGGCGATCGATCACACTTACCCGCCCCGTCCCCCGGTTGGCCGCGTAGATGCGGTCGCCCCGACGCCCCAGGCCCATGCCCACCGGGGCGCGCTCCACGGTGAGCGTCTCCACGACCTCCTGCTTGTCCAGGTCCACGACCGCCACCGTGCTGACCAGCGAGTTCGCGACGTAGGCGCGCCCCCGCGGCGCGTCGACGGCGATCTTGCAGGGCGCGTAGTCCAGCTTGATCTCGCCGATGGGCTCGTTCGACCGGCCGTCGATCACGGTCATCGAGGCGTCCCCGAAGTTGACGCAGTAGACGCGGTCCCGCACCGGGTCGGAGCCGAGGCTTCCCGCCGCGGTCTTGGCCGGCACGGTCGCGATGACCTCGAGCCGGTCGGCGTCAATGACGCTCACGGTGCTGTCGGCCGTGTTCCCGACGTAGACCTTGCGGCGCTCCGGATAGAAGCCCGCCCCGGCGGGGTAGTGCTGGACGGGAATCTGCTTGACGACCTTGAGGGTCGCCGTGTCGATGACCGACACGACGTCGGAGCGTGCGTCGGTCGTGAACACGTGGCCGCCCTGCTTGTCGTGCACGAGCCCGATCGGCTCACGGCCCACCGGCACCTGGGTCACGACCTCGCGCGAGTCGAGGTCGAACACGGCGACGCTGTCGCTCCGCGCGCACGCCACGTACCCGCGCCGGCCCTCGCCGTCGACGGCGATGCCCTCGGGGCCGTAGCCGACGGGAATCGCGC
>JBGQGN010000239.1:0-6264 GCA_041497395.1 Methylomirabilia bacterium | reverse complement strand
TCCTACGTCCTCATCAACCTGGCGGTCGACATGGTCTACGCGTTCATCGATCCCCGCATCCGCTACGACTAGCATGACGCCGTCGACGGACGCCGCGGTCGAGAAGGCGGTGGCCGAGGCTCCTTCCGCGATCGTGGGGGTGGCGGAGCCGACCGGGCTCCGGATCCGCTGGTTCCGCCGGCTGCTCCGTAACCGGAGCGTTGTCGTGGGCGCGGCGATCTTCCTCGTCTTCCTCCTGGCCGCGCTGTTCGCGGGCCAGATCTCGACCCACGTCCCCACGCGCCTCAACCCGCCCCAGCGCCTGAAGCCCCCGAGCGCGGCGAACTTCCTCGGGACCGACGAGTTCGGCCGGGACGTCTACAGCCTGGTTGTCCACGGAAGCCGGGTCTCGCTCCTCGTCGGCGGTGTCACCATGCTCATCACCTCGATCGGGGGGACGCTGATCGGGCTCATCGCGGGCTACTATCGGCGCCTCGACCTGGTCGTCATGCGCTTCATGGACGGGCTGATGGCCTTCCCCGCGATCATCCTGGCCATCGCCTTCATGGCCGCGCGGGGCCCCGGCGTCTGGAACGTCATCCTGGCCCTGTCGCTCGTCTACCTGCCGCGGACGGCCCTCCTGGTCCGGAGCACCGTGCTGAGCCTCCGGGAGCTCGACTACGTCGCGGCGGCCCGGGCGCTCGGCCGGCGCGATCTGGCGGTCGCCGTCCGGCACATCCTGCCGAACTGTCTCGCGCCGCTCCTCGTGCAGGGGACGTTCATCTTCGCGTACGCCGTGCTGGCGGAGGCGATCCTGGGATTCCTGGGCGTGGGCGTGCCGCCGTACGTTCCCTCGTGGGGCAACGTCATCGCGAGCGGGAAGAACGTGATCCGCGAGGCGTTCTGGGTCAGCCTCTTTCCCGGCATCACCTTGACAGTGGCCGGTCTCAGCCTGAACCTCCTGGGCGACGGCCTTCGTGACACCCTCGACCCCCGCCTCCGCGGGTCGGTCGGCACCGGTACAGGGAGACAAGGCGCATGAAGCTCTTCGATCTGACGGGCAAGGTTGCGATCGTCACCGGCGGCAACGGCGGCATCGGGCTCGGCATGGCCCGGGGCCTCGCCCAGGCGGGCGCCGCCGTCGCCGTCGCCGGACGCCAGGCGGGCAAGAGCGCCACGGCCGTCAAGGAGCTGGAGGCGCTCGGCGCCCGAGCGATGGCCGTCGAGGTCGACGTCCGGAAGGAGGCCTCCTGCCGGGCGATGGTCCAGGCCGTCGTCGACCGCTTCGGCCGGCTCGACATCCTGGTGAACAATGCCGGGACCAACATCCGGAAGCGCCCGGAGGAGTACACGCTGGAGGAGTGGCACACGGTCCTCGACACGAACCTCACCAGCGCGTTCATGTGCTCTCACGCGGCGTACCCCCATTTGGTCCGGGCCGGGGGCGGGAAGGTGATCAACATCGGCTCGATGATGTCGATCTTCGGCGCGCCCTTCACGGCGCCCTACGCCGCCAGCAAGGGTGGCATCGTCCAGATGACCAAGGCGATGGCGACCGCCTGGGCACGGGAGAACATCCAGGTGAACTCGGTGCTCCCGGGCTGGATCGACACCGACCTCACGCGCAAGGCCAGAGAGCAGGTCGCAGGCCTCCACGACAAGGTGGTCGCGCGGACGCCCGCCGGGCGATGGGGCTCGCCGGAGGACCACGCAGGGATCGCCGTGTTTCTCGCGAGCGCGGCGTCCGACTTCGTCACGGGCACCGCCATCCCCGTCGACGGCGGCTACTCCGTCCAGGGCGTGTGAGCCCGGCGTCTCTGGCGACGCCGGGCGCTCGGCTTTGCCGGGGATTCGCGGGGAGCGCGCTCGGGCTCGCCTGCCTGGCCCTCGCGGTGGCGGCCGCGGGGCAGGGAGGCGACCCGCGGGCCGAGATGACCCGCACCGTGCTCGACCAGCTCGCTGCGTTCCGCCGGGACGACTGGGCCACCGCGTATGCCTGCGCGTCCTCGACCATCCAGGCCCGCTTCGGGCTCGGGGCCTTCCGCCAGATGGTCACGAGCGGCTACGCCCCGATCGCGCGCTCGGCCAGGGCCACCGTGTCCAAGGTCGACGTGGTCGGTGCCGGCCGCGGGCTGGTGGAGGTGCGGGTCGAGGGCGCGAACGGCGAGACGGTCGACGCGCTCTACGAGCTGGTCGACGAGCAAGGCAGCTGGCGGATCAACGGGGTGCTGACGCGGCCCGTGGACGGCCCCACCGCGGCGTTGCCCGGCGGGGCGCGCCAGCGGCGCGTCGCGACCGGGTGAATCCCGGCGCCCCGGGGGCGACGAGAGGGCTCGCCCCGCTTCCCCTCCTCACGGCTCTCGCGTTCCTCGTCCAGGTCGACGTCCGGATGATGACGCCCCTCCTGCCGACGATCGCGCACTCGCTCGGGACGAGCGTGACTGCGATGGGTCTGGCGATGATGCTCTACATGCTGCCGTATGGTCTCTGCCAGTTCCTCTACGGCCCGCTGGGTGATCGACTGGGGGCGATCCGGGTCATCCGGGGGGCGGCGATCGGCTTCGGCGTGGGGACGCTCCTGACGGGCCAGGCCCACCACATCGCCGTGCTCGACGCCGTGCGGTTCATCACGGGAGTCTTCGCGGCGGCGGTGGTCCCCCTCACGTTCGCCTACATCGGCGCGACCGTGCCCTACGCGGAGCGCCAGGGAACGCTCGGGCGGTTCGCCGCCGTGACCTCGCTCGCCCAGAGCCTCTCGGCGGCGATCGGGGGCATGGTGGCCCACTTCGTGTCCTGGCGGGTCCTGTACGTCGGCGTGGGGTGCCTGACCCTCGTTCCTGCGGTCCTCCTCTTTCACACGGACACTCGCCACGCGCCCCCGGGCGCCACCGGCGGCGGGCTCCACTACGGCCTCGTCCTCCGCCGGCGCGCGGCGCGGATCCTCTACGGGATCGTCGGCTTCGAGGGGCTGTTCCTGTGGGGCGGCTTCACGTACCTCGGCGTCGTCGCGGTGGCGCGGTTCGGGCTCAACGAGCTCGAGGTGGGTCTGCTGCTCGCGTGCTACGGCGTCGCGACGCTCGTCGGCGGAGTCTCGCTGGTGCGAATCCGGGCCCGCCTGCCCGAGCGCTACCTGGCCGCGCTCGGCGGCGGGCTGAAGGGCAGTGCCTATCTTCTGATGAGCGCCAGCGGATCCCTCGTGCTGTTCGCGATCGCGATCGTGATGCTCGGATTCGGCTACATCGCGCTCCACACGACGCTCCAGACCCGCGCGACCGAGCTGGCGCCGGAGGCGCGCGGCACGGCGGTGGCCCTGTTCGCGTTCTTCCTTTTCCTGGGCGGCGCGCTCGGGTCCGCGATCTTCGGCCCGCTCGTGGACCACGGGTGGCACCGGCTGTTCCTCATGATCTGCGGGCTGAGCTTGCTCGTGCTGGGCGGGCTGGCAGTCCTTCTGCTCGGCGCGTCACCCGAGGCCGCCTGACCCGGCGAAGTCGCGCGACGTCACGGCGGCGCCGCCCCTCGAACCGTGAGGCACGCGCGAAGCCGGTCGGCAAGCGCGCCGGCCTCGGCGACGAGGCACGATTCGTGGTCGCCGGGCACGAGGTCGACCCGGAGCGCGCCGACCACTTCGCGCCAGGTGTCCGCCTCGAACTCGCCGGCGACTACCGACTCCTGGGTGCGAATGCACGTCACGAGCCCGGGCCACCGGCCGGCGGCGTAGCGCGCCACCGCGTCCGCGTAGGCGAGCTCGACTTGGCGCGTCCGGGCCGTCGTGGAGGATGGGCCGCCCGGCCCACTCCACGGTGACCGTAGGGCTCGTGTCATGACGGCCGGGAGCCGCCCTTCCCGGGCAGCGGCGCGCGCCCGCACGGCGAGAACGCGGCCCCGTTGCCAGGCTCGCCGGAGGGGCGAAGGTCCCAGGCGCTGCCGGCGACCGTCGCGACCTCGCACGGCCAGCAGGGGCGGCGGCTCGACTAGGACCAGCGTCTTGACCACCTCGCCGGCGGCGCGGAGCTGCCGCGCCAGCTCGAACGCCACGACGCCGGCGCTGCAGTGGCCCGCGAGGTGATACGGACCGCTCGGCTGGAAAGCCCGCAATCGGTCCACGTGGCGAGCGGCCATCGCCTCGATGGTCCGTGGCACGGAGCCCCCGTCGGCGCCGTGGGGCGGCACGCCGACGAGGCGCGGGTCGGGGCCGAACTGCCGGGCGAGCGTCACGCAATCAGCGCCGGATCCCCCGTAGTCCGAGTGGAGGAAGAAGAGCACTGGCCCGGCCGAGGCGGCGGCCTCGGCCGCCGGCGATACGCCGGACCCGTCGACGAGCGCGGCGAGGGTGGCGACCGTCGGGTGTGGCGCGAAGTCCGCCACCCCGACGTCGATGCCGGTCGCTTCCGCCACGCGCGCGACGAGCTCCACCGCGAGTAGCGAGTCGCCGCCGAGGTCGAAGAAGTCGTCGTTGATGCCGATTGGCGTCAGCCCCCCCAGGAGATCGCTCCACACGGCGGCGAGCGTCGCCTCGCGCTCGGTGCGCGGCGCGACAAACGCCACGTCGAGGTCTGGGCGATCCCGCCCGGCCGGCGGCAGCGCCCGCCGGTCCACCTTGCCGTTGGCGTCGAGGGGCAGCGCGTCCAGCAGCACGAAGCTCGAGGGAACGGGTTGACCGGGCGCCCGCGCCAGGACGATGTGGCGCAGCCCGCTCGTGGTGGGCCGGTCCACCCCACGGGGCACGAGGTAGGCGACTAGCTGAGCGTCCCCGCGGTCGCCGCGGCGCGCCGCGACGACGGCCTCACGCGCGACGCCGCTCGCCAGGAGGGCGGCCTGGATCGACTCGATGTCGACCCGCTCTCCTCGGATCTTCACCTGCTGGTCGCGCCGTCCGAGGTGCTCGAGGCACGCGTCGGCGGCCATCCGACCCACGTCGCCCGTGCGGTAGAGACGCGGGCCCCTGCCGTTCGGACTGGGGCGGAAGGCCGCCTCGGTCAGGTCGGGCCGATCCAAGTAGCCTGCAGCGAGATAGTGGCTTCGGACCGCGATCTCACCGACCTCGCCCGCGGCGACCGGTTGGCCGTCCGTGTCGAGTAAGAGTACCTCCATGTCTTCCACCGGGTACCCGATCGGGACCGTGCTTCCGGTCGGCGAGGTCGCGTGGTCGACGACGTACTGCCGTACGAGCCCACACTCGGTGGCGCCGAGCCCGTTCACCAGGACCGTCCCGCGCTCACAGCGGACCCGGAACAGCTAGACGTCCCGGGGGACCGCCAGGTCACCCTCGAGCCGGACGACGCGGAGGGCGGGCAGCGCCTGGCCCGCCGTCGCCACGCGCCGGAACAGCGCCGGCACCGAGTGGTACATGGTGAGCTCGTACCGGGCCAGCCAGGGGGCAATGCGGTCTGCTCCCTCCCGGGGAACGTCGAACGGGAAGACCGCCGCGCCGTTGAGCAAGGCTCCGAGCAGCGAGGACACGGCGCCGCTGAACGCCGGACCCTGCAGGAGCGTCAGCCGGTCGTCCGCCCCGATGCCGAGACTGTTCGTATAGCGCATGACGTTGTGAAGCACGTTCCGGTGGGTGTCGAGGACGCCCTTGGGCTCTCCGGTTGAGCCAGACGTGTAGTAGACGTAGGCGGCGGCGTCGGCCTCCACCCGGACTCCCGGAGCCGGGGCTGGCCGTGGCGCGGCGACCGATTCGATCTCGATCGAGCGGATGCCAAGGCCCTCGATGGCCGTGGCGAGCCCCGCGTGCTCGACGTCAACGAGGCACAGACCTGGGCGAGCGTGCCGGAGCACGGTGTCCAGGCGCGAGCGAGTCTGGGAAGGGTCGAGGGGAACGTAGGCCTTGCCCGCCTTCAGGACGCCAAGGATGGCGGCGACGAGCGGGGCGCCCTGGGCGAGCAGGAGGGCCACGCGGTGCGGCCCCGCGCCGAGAACCGCCAGCACGGCGTCGGCGACCCGGTTCGATGCCCAGTCGAGCTCCTCGTACGTGAGCGCGCCCTGATGGGTCCAGACGGCGGGTCGCGAGCTGTGCTGCGTCACCTGGTCCGCGAACCGGGCCGGGATGGAGCGGGTGAGATTCGTTCTCGCGAAGGAGACGAACCGCCCGGCCGGACGGATGCGTGGGTCCATTCACCCGCTCTCCAGCTGCGCGCTATCGCCCGGGTGTGGTCGGGGCGGAGCGGCGGGCCCGTGCATCCGCCAGGAAGTCGAAGTCGCAGCCCTCGGGCGCCTGGAGGACGCGCTCGCCGAACAGCCGCCGGTAGCCCCGGGCCGGCAGGGAGGCCGGCGCCCGCCACG
>JBGQGN010000238.1:0-6291 GCA_041497395.1 Methylomirabilia bacterium | reverse complement strand
CCCAATGGAAGGGCCAGTGGAACGGGGCGACGAATTGGAGGGCGCGGATGGCCGCCCCGAGGGCGAGAAGGCCGGGAACCGCCAGCCACGCCCAGCGGCCGCGCGCATCGGGTGCCCGGGGCGTCATTCCAGGGCCTCGATCTCGGTGAGAGTCCAGGGATCCCGGAGCGGCCCGGCCGGGCTCAGGCGGAGATAGCGAAGGGTCGTTCGCGGGAACGCGACGGCCCACTTCGGCCCGCCGTTCTTGAGGAGCTCCGAGCCCGTCCAGTAGAGCGAACCGGCCCAGGTGAGCGGCTCGATGGGAGTCCAGATCGTGCCGTCGAGGGAGGCGGCCAGGCGCAGCTCGCGGCCGGGGAGACCGGGCCGCACCTCGACGCCGCGAAGCTCCCGGGGTCGTCCCAGATCAAGGGTGACGGCCAGCTCGGGCCCTCCTGGCGCCCGGGAGGCCCACTGCGTGCGGCGGTCGCCGTCGATCGCGCGCCAGGCCTGCTCGGCGTTCTCGCTCGCGCTGGCGCGCCATTCCCTCTTCTCGAGGCGGCGGGGCGGAGGCGCCGGGGTCAGGGTGAGCAGCCGGTACGGACCCGCCATGCTCTCGCGCACGGTGACGGGCTGCCCCGCGAGCGCGGCCCGCACGGCGGCCGGATCCGCATCGGCGCCGAGGAGGATCCCGTGATCCGCCTCGAAGCGGACGGGCACCAGCTCCGTGGGGTCGGGCTCGGTGCGCGAGGAATCGTTCACGTTGATGTTGGATTCCTGCGCGCCGATGGCGCCGCGCGAGTCGACCCGCACCCAGGCCGACAGCCAGTGGCTGGCGTAGACGAAGTGGATCCCTTCGCGGCGAAGCGCCGACGTGATCTCTCCGGGTCGAGGTACGCGGGGCCGCGGGCCCCCGGGACCGTACGCAAACAGCTCGCGACCCGACCAACTCCGGTAAGCCACCGACGCCGTCTGGACGATCCGCACATGGCGCGTCCGGACCGGGGGGAAGATGGCCTGGACGCGGCCCCGGCGGACCTTGAGGAACGGGTGGTGCTCGGAGAAGAACAAGGGTCCCCAGTACTCGGGCACCGTGACGACCGTCTCCCACCGCTGACCGTCCTCGGACACCTCGACACGGAAGCCGCCCGGCATGTTCTGCCAGTCGATGGCCAGGAGGTCGACGCGGGTCAGAAGCTCAGGAGCGCCCAGGTCCACGGCGAGCCACTGCCCCGGCGCCTGCCCTCGACTCGAATCCCACACGGTCGAGACGTCGCCGTCGAGCAGGTCGCCGGCTCGCTCGTTGTTGTCGCTGGCCGCGATGGTCCAGCGGTGCCGGGGCAGGGGGACGAAGGTCGTCGTGAAGCGAGGCGTGAGCTCCAGGACCCGCAGCTCGCCGATCTGGGTCTCCTGGATCCCGACACCGATCCCTGGAAGGCTTGCGCGCAGCTCGCGCGTCGCCGGCTCGGTTGCCACGATCGGCGGGTTCACCGCTCCGTCGACGGCTTGACCGTGGCTCACGATGGCCTCCCGCCAGAGATCGGCGAAGAGCACCTCTCCGCCTGCCAAATAGGTGGCCCCGTATGAAATGAGATAGGGAGTGCTCTCCCCGAGGTAGACGCGATCGTATCCTCGACCTTTCAGCCACGGGAGGAGTTCTTCGACGCGTCTCTCCAGGATTGCCCACCGGCGCTCGCTGGGAGGCGTCGTCCCGAGACTGTCGTACCAGTGCGGCCAGAACGTGAGCGCGAGCAGACTGGCCAGCGCGACGCCGGCGAGGCGCGGGCGGCGCCGGCGGAGCCGGTCGAGGAATTCCCCCATCCAGCACGGGAGCACCGAGTAGAGCGGGAGGAGATAGTAGTGGTCGATCGCGCGCTGGGTGGCGAGCACCATTCCGACGTTGGTGGCGGCGACGATCCAGAGGATGACGTGGCCGCGACCGATCCGGTCTCGCCGGCCGAGCAGCCAGGCCAGCTCGGGCCGATCCCGGCGGGCGGCCCAGACGAAGGCACCCAGCCAGAGGGGCACGGCCACGAGGAGGAAGGCCACGATCCATGGCCGCCCCGCCTTGAGGTGGAGGCCGAGGAGCCTGGGGAGAAAATCTCCCACGACCGCCTCGATGCGCTCGCGGAAGGGCGCCACCGCCACCCCACCGGCCTGGTGCAGCGCAAACTTCGCCGACGGGAAGTACGATAGCTCGTACAGCCACTGGGGGAGTCCGCCGAGGAAGAGCCCGGCGGCGAACCACCCGACGCGCGGTCGCCACGCGAGGCCAGTCCTGAGCGCCAGGACCGCGACCGGCGCGAGGTAGACGACGATCAGCGGGTCCAGCCACCAGCCGAACCCCGCGAGGAGCCCCAGGACGAGGATCGCCCGGGAACGGCCCCGGTCCGCGACGAAGATCGTGTGGGTGGCGAGCAGACACAGATTGCCGACGACCAGGAGCGCGGGGTGGTTCGGGATCGCCGTGAAGCTCCACTGGCCGAGGAAGAAGGGAGGCACGGCGAGGATCGCCAGCCCGAGGAGCGCCGCGGGCCGTTCCAGAAATCGCCGGAGGACCAGCCAGCCGGTCCAGAAGATGAGCAGGCCGAGGCCGTACGCGAAGCAGTCGACCGCCCAGGTTGATGTCCCGGCGACCGCAAACCACGCCGCCAAGACATAGGACGGGGCGGCGCCGAAGTACTCGGGACCGACGACGTTGGCCGGGAGGCTCCCGCCGAGGATTCGCAGGGCGGGCACGGCCACCTGCGTCTCGTCCCAGTGGAAGGGCCAGTGGAACGGTGCGACGAACCGGAGGGCGCGGATGCCCGCCCCGAGCGCGAGGAGGCCGGGGACCACCAGCCAGGTCAGCTCGCCAGCCCCTGGCGCGCCGCGGGTGCCAGCCGATCCGGGACGATCGACGTCGCCCGTCAGGGGAGCTCTCGCCGCCCGGTCACCGGCCAGGCGAATACCACGGCTACGCAAGCGCTTGCGAGCATGTGTCCGGCATGGCGGCGTGTCGGGCGTTGGTCGCGTAGACACGGTATCACAGCGTTCCGCGGACGACCGCGACCGGCGGCGGGCTATGCTGTGGCGATCAAGGAGGGATCCTGCATGCCACCACGGCGGACGATCACGCTCGAGCCGTACCGCGGCCAGTGGCCGCCGGACGACGCCGACGCCGGCTTCCGCCAGCTGGTGTCGGACTACTCGGCGATCGATCCCATGCCGACCCTCGAGGAGCTGGGTCGCCGCAAGGGGATTCCCGTCGGCGCGCTCGTCGCGTTCGTCCTGGCGCGCTACTGCGCCTCGGGGAGCGAGGCGCTCCTGTACGCGGGCCCGGTCGTGGTGCGCCAGATGGGGGAGATCGTCCGGAAGGCGGAGGCCGCCGGCACCGACGCCGCCAGGCTCGACGCCTACCGCGCCCTCGCCGCGATCGTGTCGTGGCTCAGGGTTCCGCTGGAGGACCCGAGCTGGCGCCCCGGCGGATGAGGATCACCTCCGGAGGTGCGACAGGCGGCGTCGACCGGGTTGCGCGCGACCAGGGCCGAGACTAGGATACGGGCCGCCGCCATGGAGAGCCGCTACCAGGACGAGGCCGTGCGCGGGCTCGATCTCGTCGACCAGCTCGTGCAGGTCTCGCGCTGGGTCGGCGCCGAGACGTCGCTCGCGGTCTGGGGCGGGGGAAACACCTCGGTCAAGCTCGCCGAGCCCGACATCCTCGGCCGGCCGGTCCGGGTCCTGCGGGTCAAGGGCAGCGGGTCGGACCTCAAGAGCGTGACGCGCCGGGACTTCCCCGGCGTTCGCCTCCCCGAGGTGCTCGCGCTCCTCGAGCGCGACGACATGGGCGACCAGGAGATGGTCGACTACCTCGCGCGCTGCCTCCAGGAGCCGGGCTCGCCCCGGCCGTCGATCGAGACCCTCCTCCACGGCTTCCTCGACGCGGAGGCGGTGATTCACACCCACGCGGACGCGATCGTCGGCCTGACCAACACCGAGCGAGGCCGCGAGGTGGTCGAGGACCTGTTCGGCAAGGAGACCGTGTGGGTGCCCTACCGGCGCCCCGGCTTCCGGCTGTCGCGGGAGGTCTGGGCGGCCATCCGGGCGCGGCCGGAGGCGCGGGCGATCGTCCTCGAGAAGCACGGGCTCAGCACGTGGGGCGCGACGCTCAAGGACGCGTACCTCGCGACGATCGACCTGGTGACGCGGGCCGAGGAGCGCCTTCGTGACGCCGCGCGGGCGCGGCGGCCGTTCGGCCCCCCGAGCGTGGCCACGCCGGACGCGGAGACCCGGAAGCGCGTGGCCCGCGACGTCGCCCCCGTCCTGCGGGGGATGCTCGGGCGCGACCGACGCGTGGTGCTCCGCTTCGATGACGGCGAGGACATCCGCGAGCTCGCCGGCGCCCCCGAGGCCGCGCGGCTCACCCAGGTCGGCCCCGCCACGCCCGACCACACGATCTACTCGAAGCGCCTGGCCTGCTTCGTCCCCCTCGGGGATCCGGCCTCGCCGGCCGCCGTGGTCGACGCGCTGCGCGCGGCGGTGGCCGGGTTCGTCCAGGACTACACGGCCTACTTCGAGGCCCACCGCCACGGCGAGCTGATGAAACCCTGCGGCGGCGGCCCGGTCCCGCCGCCGGTGACCCCCACGCTCACCGACCCGTATCCGCGCGTCGTCCTGCTGCCCGGCCTCGGGATGTTCACGAGCGGGAAGGACGCGCGGACGGCCGGGATCGTCGCCGACATCTATCGCCACACGGCGTGGGTCATCCGGGCGGCGTCGGCCCTCGGTCCGTATGCGTCGCTCTCCGCGCAGGACGCCTTCAACGTCGAGTTCTGGCCGCTCGAGCTCTACAAGCTCCAGATGGCGCCGGCCGAGAAAGAGCTGGCGCGGCGGGTCGCGCTGGTCACCGGGGGCGCGAGCGGGATCGGGCGGGCGGTGGCCCGGCGGCTCGCCCGTGAGGGTGCCCACGTCGTCGTGACCGACCTCGACGCGGCCGGCGCTCGCCGGGTCGCCGAGGAGGCCGCGGCGGACGCGGGGCCGGCCCGCCCGCTCGGGCTCGGGATGGACGTCACCTCCGAGGCCTCGGTCGAGGCCGCGGTATCGGCGACCGTCGACGCGTACGGCGGACTCGACATCGTCGTCTCGAATGCCGGCATCGCCCACTCGGCGGCGATCGATCGGATGGCGCTCGCCGACTGGGAGCGGAGCTTCGCCGTCAATGCGACCGGGCACTTCCTCGTGACGCGCGCGGTCCTCCGGGTCCTGAAGGCCCAGGGGCTCGGCGGGAGCCTCGTCTTCGTCGCGACCAAGAACGTCATGTCGCCGGGGAAGGACTTCGCGGCCTACAGCGCCTCGAAGGCCGCCGAGGCGCAGCTCGCCAAGGTGGCGGCGCTGGAGGGCGGGCCGCACGGCATCCGGGTGAACCTCGTGAACCCCGACGCCGTCTTCCGGGACTCGGGCCTCTGGTCCCCCGAGGTGCGGCACGAGCGCGCCCGCGCCCAGGGGATCCCCGTCGAGGAGATCGAGGAGTTCTACCGGAAGCGCAACCTCCTCGGCGTCTCCGTGCTACCGGAGGACGTCGCCGAGGCGGTGCTCTTCCTGGCCTCGGACCGGGCCGCCAAGACGACCGGCTGCACGGTGACCGTCGACGGCGGCGTCCGCGACGCCTTCCCGCGGTGAGACGTGTATCATGGACCCGCGCGGTAGAGCGTAAGGGGTGGGACACATGGTCACCGGGATCAAGCAGAAGCTCGACTACGACGACTACGCGGGCATCCCGCCGGACCGCAACCGCTACGAGATTCTCGAGGGGGAGCTCTACGTGACCCCGGCGCCGAGCCCCCTCCACCAGCGAGTGTCCAAGCGGCTGCAGCGTCAGCTCGAGGGGTACTTCGAGGCCCGCGGGCTCGGCGAGGTGTTCAACGCGCCGATCGACCTCATCCTCACGCATCACGACGTGGTCCAGCCGGACCTTGTGGTCGTCGTGGAACCCCGCCAGGTGTCCGCCCGGGGGATCGAGGGCGCCCCGCTCCTCGTCGTCGAGGTGCTGTCGCCGTCGACGCGGACCCAGGACCGGACCGTCAAGGCCCGCCGCTACGCGGCGCTCGGGATCCCACACTATTGGATCGTGGACCCCGAGGCGCGGCGGATCGAGTGCTACCGCGCCGCCGCCGGGGCGTACGCCGCCACCCGCGAGGTCGAAGGCGACGCGACGCTCGTGCCGACCGACTGGCCGGGCCTCACGATCGCGCTCGCCGACCTCTGGCGGTAGCAGGCGCCGGCCCGGCGCTCCTGGTGGGGTCGCCGGTCGTTACGCCCGTGATGACGCCGCCGGCT
>JBGQGN010000237.1:0-6291 GCA_041497395.1 Methylomirabilia bacterium | reverse complement strand
GGGGAGCGGGCAGCTGTCGTATCGGCCAAACAGGCGGTAGCGGGTGCGCGCCACGAGGTCATAGCCGAGATCCCGCGCCCACCTCGGCACGACGCGCAGCGCCCCGGCGGCCCGCCAGGTCCCCCCTAGCTCACGGAGGATCCACAGCGCGGCGTCGGACTTCCGGAGCAGGCGCTCCTCCGGCCGGCCATGGGCCAGGACAAGGTAGAGGGTGTCGAGGTCCCGGGGATCCCGATCGTGGCGGGCCAGGATCTCACCTGCGAGGGCGCCCTGCAGCGCCGCGAAACGAAAGCGTCCCGGGCGATCCCGCGCGAGCACGAACCGGTTGAGACGGTTACAGAGACCGCAGACGCCGTCGTAGAGGATGATCGGCCCGTCCGCCGTGGCGCGGGAGGCCTCACTCACGCGGTTCCTCCCTGAGCGGGCGGACGTGCGGCGGGACCGCATCGCGGGGGCAGGACGGCCACTCCGCGGTGAACCAGCCGCGATAGCCGAACAGGCGCCCCCACGTCCGGTTCGTCACCACCACCTCGATCCCGAAGCGCTGGGTGGCGTCGTCGAACCACTCGTGCACGTCCGCGACCCCGGAGAAGAGGAGCGGAAATCGAAACGCGACCGGCCCCTCGTAGAAGCGCTGCTCGCTCGAGCGGAGCCTGGATCGCGATCTCCACGTAGATGGGCTTCCCCATCGCGACCCAGTCTATCCCACGCGCCTCCGGGATCGTCGTGTTGCTCGCGCGATGGCCGGCAGGACGCGATGGTCGTTCGAGGGCAGTCCCCTGCCCGCTACCAGCGCATGGCGCGCTTCGTGTGACGGCGACCGATCTCGGCGGCCTCTCGGGCCTGCCCGCCGGCCCCGATCCGGACTCCCTCGGCAATGCGCTCGATCACGTTCGCCGGAGTCACCTGGTCCAGGAACGCGATGCCGGCCGCCCGACAGGCTGCCAGCACGCGGGTCCGGGCCGCGAGCATGTCGGGAGGGTACGGCGGGTCGTGCTGGGTGGCATGTCCCATGGAGAGCCCCATGTCCCCGGGCCCCCACTCGGCGAACGAGATGCCGGGCACCGCCAGGCTCGCCTCGACGTTGGCGAGGGCGCGGACGTTCTCGATCTTGAGTCCGAGCAGGAGCTCCCCGCCGGGATTCAGCGGCCAGGCGTCCGCCCGGGCCATGTACTCCGCCACCGTCAGGCCCCACATCGTCGCCGCGTAGCCCTGTCCCCCGCTCCCCCGGCGCCCCACGCCGAGTCGCGAACCCACTTCCGCCGTCTGGTGGGGGTAGCGCGCCGCCTCGACGAACGCCCGGACGGCATCCGGGGTCTCCGCGTGGCACAGAAGGAGGCCATGGACACCCGCCGCCAGCGCCTGGCGGATCATCCAGGCGTTGGCGCGCACGACCGCCTCGCTGCTGCCGTCGACCGGAAGGCTGGCGATCACGGCCGGCGTGCGATGGCCGCTACGCGTGACACCCGCCTCGACCAGACCGCGCACGAACTCCCGGAGCTCGGCGGGGGCGAACGGCGCGTGCTCCGCGTCGTAGCTGAGGTAATCCGCCCACGTCCCGGAGGCGGCTCGTCCCGCCTCGTAACCGCCACGGCCGGGCGCATCCAGATGCTCGTAGTAGATGGGCTGGTCCTGGGCGAACAGCTCGAGCGCCCGGTTGACTCGCGCCATGGCTCAGCCTTCCCGGAGACCCCGGGCACGCGCATGCGCCTTGACCTCCGGGTTGACGAGCGAAGTCGGCCACCGGCCATCGAGGAAGCGGAGGACCTGGTCGACCGACTGGCGACGGTTGTCGGCCATGGAGCCATCGCCGTGGCCGGCGGTGTGCGACGTGAGGAGGACGTTGGGCAGCGTCAGGAGCGGGTTGTCGGGATGCGGGGGCTCCTGCTCCAGAACGTCGAGGGCGGCGCCCGCAATCCGCCCCTCCCGGAGGGCCTGGGTCATCGCGGGCTCGTCGACGGTTCCACCCCTCGAGGTGTTGACGAAGTATGCCGTCGGCTTCATGGCCTGGAACTGGGCCACTCCGAACATGCGCCGGGTCCCCGCGTTCAGGAGCGCGTGCATGGAGATGAAGTCCGATCGGCGGCACAGCTCGTCGAGGGAGACGAGCTCGACGCCCCAGGGCCGGACGGCCTCGGCGGTGAGATACGGATCGTGGGCCAGGTAGTGCATCCGGAAGCCCGCCAGCTTCTCGGCGGTCAGACGCGCGATCTTCCCGAAGCCGACAAAGCCGAGCGTCTGCCCTCGCATGCGCTGCACGGATCCCATCGCCTCCACCGCGGGCGGGCGGCTCCACCCGTGGCGACGGCTGGCGTGGACCTGGTGCGGGAGCTTGCGGGCGCAGGCCATGAGGAGCATCACGGCATGATCGGAGACCTCCTCGATGCAGAAGAGCGGGCTGTTCGCGACCATGACGCCGCGCTGGGTCGCGGCACCGACGTCCACCCGGTCGTAGCCGACCGTGCACTGCATGAGGAACTCGAGGCGCGGCAGGCTCTCGAAGACCCGCTCCGTGAACGGGAACTGCCCGAGGCCCATCACGACCTCGGCCTCGGCGCACGAGGCGACGAGGTCGTCCTCGGTGCCGCCGCGGCCTTCCACGACCGCCGCGCCGGCGGCGGCGAGCCGCTCACGCTCGGCCGCCGAGCCGGCCAGCAAGGAGCCGATGTTCGCGATCAGCCGACGTCCGTCTTTCATCAGCGTGCGTCCCTCCAGATTCGTGGGGTGCTCGAGCCGCGCGTCGCCCGCGCCGGCGACCGCGACCATAGACGAACTCGGGGCAGCGCCGCAAGAGGGCGCGGCCGTCCCGGACGCATCGAGGCGCTTGTCGCGAAGCTGACGCGTGTGCCACCATCGTGGACGACGGACTCGGCTGGACGGACGGACCTCCCCCGACTACCAGCCCCGTCGCCGGGGAGGCGCCGGATGGCGAACGAGCTACACCTCCACACGTCGCACTGGGGTGCCTTCGAGGCGGAAGTCGAGGGCGGCGCCGTCGTCGCCGTCCACCCCTACCGGGACGATCCGGATCCCTCGCCCCTGCTGGGCAACATCACGGCGAGCCTCCGCCACCGGGCGCGCATCCGCCAGCCCATGGTCCGCGCCGGCTGGCTCGACCGCGGCCCGGGACCGGACGGGCGCCGCGGCGCCGAGCCGTTCGTGCCGGTGAGCTGGCCGACGGCGATCGACCTTCTGTCGCGGGAGCTCCACCGTGTCTACGACGCTCACGGCGGGGCGGCGGTCTATGGAGGCTCCTACGGCTGGGCGAGCGCGGGCCGCTTCCACCACGCGCAGAGTCAGCTCCATCGTTTCCTCAACTGCCTCGGGGGGTTCGTCCGGGGCGAGCACAGCTACAGCAACGGCGCCCTCACCGTGATCATGCCCCACGTCGTGGGAGACATGCGCGGGTACCTCGACCGGGCGACCGCCTGGTCGGTGATCGAGCGCCACACGGAGCTCCTCGTCTGCTTCGGCGGCATCCCGCTCAAGAACACGATGGTGAGCCCCGGCGGCGCGAGCCGCCACCCCCTCCGAGACCATCTCCGCGCGATGAAGGCCCGCGGGGCGGAGTTCGTGCTGCTGAGCCCGTTGCGCGACGACTTGCCCGAGTTCGTCGGCGCCGAGTGGCTCCCTGTCGTGCCGGGCACGGACGTCGCCGTGATGCTCGCGCTCGCGCACACCCTGGTCGACGAGCAACTTTGCGATCGCGAGTTCCTGGCGCGGTACTGCGCGGGCTTCGAGCGCTTCGAGGGCTACCTCCGCGGCGCGGAGGACGGCTCTCCGAAGTCCCCCGAATGGGGGGCGCGGCTCTCCGGGATCCCGGCCGGGACGATCCGGGCGCTGGCGCGCCGGATGGCCGCGAGGCGAACCCTCATCAACGCGAACTGGTCGCTCCAGCGGGTCGAGCACGGCGAGCAGGCGCCATGGATGGTCGTGACGCTCGCGGCGATGCTGGGCCAGATCGGGCTCCCCGGCGGGGGATTCGGCCAGGGGTACGGCTCGCTCGGGTACGTCGGCCGGCCGCCGCTCAGGAGCCACCCTCCTGCCCTGCCGCAGAGGCCAAACCCGGTGCGCGCCGCCATTCCGTTTGCCCGCCTGGCGGACATGCTGCTGCAGCCGGGAGAGCCCTTCGACTTCGACGGCCAGCGGCTCGTCTACCCCCACATCCGCCTCGTCTACTGGTGCGGCGGGAATCCGTTCCACCACCACCAGGACCTCTCCCGCCTTCGCCGTGCCCTCGCCACGCCGGACACGATCGTCGTCCACGACCCGTTCTGGACGCCGATGGCGCGCCACGCGGACATCGTGCTGCCGGCGACCATGACGCTCGAGCGGAACGACATCGGTGGCTCCCCGAACGATCCCTGCCTGATCGCGATGCGCCGGGTGATCGAGCCGTACGCGGAGGCCCGGAGCGAGTACGCGATCTTCAGCGACCTCGCCGAGGCGCTCGGGATCGACGCTCGCTTCACGGAGGGGCGGGACGAGATGGCGTGGCTCCGGCACCTCTACGAGGGCTGGCGCGAGAAGGTCGCCCACCGCGGCGGGCCGGCGTGCCCCGGCTTCGACGAGTTCTGGGCGGCCGGATCCCTCGAGGTGACGGACGCCGACGCCGACCTGGTCCTGCTGAAGGGCTTCCGGGACGACCCGGAGGGGGCGCGGCTCGCGACCCCGAGCGGGCGCATCGAGATCTTCTCGGCGACCATCGACGGCTTCGGCTACAAGGACTGTCCCGGCCACCCGTCCTGGCTCGAGCCCACCGAGTGGCTCGGCTCGCCCCTGGCCGGGCGTTATCCGCTCCACCTCGTCGCGAACAACCCGACGACGCGCCTCCACAGCCAGCTCGACGTCGGGGCGTTCAGCCAGGCCTCGAAGGTGCAAGGCCGGGAGCCGATCCGCATGCACCCGGCGGACGCCGCGCACCGCGGGATCCGGAGCGGCGACGTGGTGCGGGTCTTCAACGAGCGCGGGAGCTGCCTCGCCGGCGCCGTCGTCACCGACGCCGTGCGTCCGCGCGTGGTCCAGCTTGCGACGGGGGCGTGGTACGACCCGCTCGACCCCGCGGATCCTGACGCGATGTGCGTCCACGGCAACCCGAACGTCCTCACGTTCGATCGCGGCACCTCGAAGCTCGCCCAGGGCTGCTCCGGTCAGCACGCGCTCGTCCAGATCGAGCGGTGGACCGGCCCCCTGCCCCCGATCCGCGCCTACGACCCGCCCCCGATGGAGCACCGGCCCGGGCTGTAGCCGGGTGGTGCGGGCCGAGAAGCCGACGGACGCCCGGGCGGGCTAGCCGAGCGCGTCCTTGTAGACCACTCCGTCCTTCACGATCAGCTTCAGATTCCGCTCAGGCTCTCGCAGAAGCCCCAGGTCCTCGAGCGGGTTGCCCTCCACGACGAGAAGGTCCGCCCGCGCCCCGGGGGCAACCACCCCAAGCTCCCCCTCGCGCTGGAAGAGCCGGGCCGCCGTTGACGTCGCCGACCGGATCACGTCGACCGGCTTCAGCACCTCCCCGCGGATCGCGAACTCGTCCAGCTGGTACCGGTGCATCGGACCCAGAAGATCGGTCCCGTAGACGAGCGCGACGCCCGCCCGGTGGGCCATCTCCACGACACGCGTCCCGGTCTCGAAGATGGCAAACATCTTTTCCCTGAGCTCCGCCGGGAAACCCGCCTCCACACCCTCCCGGATGACCGCGTGAACGACCGACAGCGTGGGGATGAGGAAAGCCCCGCGCTCGGCCATGAGCCGGAGCGTCGCCTCATCCAACAGGTTTCCGTGCTCGATCCCCCGCACGCCGCACTCGACCGCGCGCGCGACGGCCCGCGACGTGTACGCGTGCGCGGTGACGTAGATGCCGGCAGCCTCCGCCTCCTCGACGGCAGCCCGGATCTCGTCGCGGGAGAACTGCGTGTTGGAGATGCGGTCCGTCGGTGACGCGACCCCGCCCGAGACCATGAGCTTCAGGTGGGTCGCCCCCTTCCGGATCTCGTCGCGGCACGCCTCGAGCACGGCCGGCACGCCGTCGGCCACCCGGCCGAGGCCGTGCATGCAGGCCCCCTCCTCCGCATCCTCCCCCGGCCCGCGCATGTCCCCGTGCCCGCCGGTCTGCGAGATCGCGTGCCCGGCAAAGAGCAGGCGCGGCCCGACCAGGTGGCCCTCCTCGATCGCGCGTGCGAGGCCCCAGTCGGCGCCGCCCACGTCCCGCACGGTGGTGAATCCCCGGAGGAGCATCTCCCGCAGGACGTGACCCGCCCGGGAGGCGACGTATGTCGACGACCACCGGCGGAG
>JBGQGN010000236.1:0-6295 GCA_041497395.1 Methylomirabilia bacterium | reverse complement strand
GGACCCCCGACCATCTGGCGCTACCGCGATCTTCTGCCGCTCGACGGGGAGCCCCTGGTCGGTCGCCACGTGGGCATGACGCCGCTGGTGCGCGCGCGGAACCTCGGGGACGCCTGGGGGCTCCGGGAGCTCTACCTGAAGAACGACGCGGTCTGCCACCCCACCTGGTCCTTCAAGGACCGCGTGGTCTCCGTGGCCGTGAACAAGGCCAGGGAGCTCGGTCTCGACACGGTCGCGTGCGCCTCGACGGGGAACCTCGCCAACTCGGTCGCGGCCCACGCCGCCGAGGCGGGCCTCCCGGCCTTCGTGTTCATCCCGGTCGGGCTCGAGGCCGGCAAGGTGCTCGGGACGCTGGTCTACGGGCCGGTCGTGTTCGCCGTGGAAGGCACCTACGACGACGTCAACCGTCTCTGCTCGGAGCTCGCCGATCGCCACCCCTGGGCCTTCGTCAACGTGAACCTCCGGCCCTACTACGCCGAGGGATCCAAGACCGTGGGCTACGAGATCGCCGAGCAGCTGGGCTGGCGCGTCCCCGCTCACGTGGTCGTCCCGTGCGCCGGCGGCGCCCTCCTGACCAAGATCCGGAAGGCGTTCGCCGAGCTCGCGGATCTTGGCCTCACGGAAGGGGGACCGCCGCGGATGCACGCGGCGCAGGCGGCCGGCTGCGGGCCCATCGTGACGATGATCCGGGAAGGCGCCGACGTTCTCGTGCCGGTGCGCCCGCGGACGGTGGCCAAGTCGCTCGCCATCGGGAATCCCGCCGACGGCTACTATGCCGCGCAGGCCGTCCGGGAGTCCGGTGGCTGGGCGGCGCACGCGACGGACGACGAGATCGTCGAGGCCATGGAGCTCCTGGCCCGGACGGAGGGGATCTTCGCCGAGACGGCCGGGGGCGTGACCCTGGCCGCCACACGGAAGCTCGTGGCCGAGGGTCGCATCGGTCGCGACGAGCCGATCGTCGTCTGCATCACGGGAAGCGGTCTCAAGACCCTCGAAGTCCTGGAGCGCCGGCTGGCCGAGCCGGTGCACGTCGGCGCGAGCCTCTCTGCCGTCGAGGCCGTGCTGCCGGAGCTCCAGGCGATCACCGCGCGCTAGGGAGGATCCGAGAATGCCAGTGCTCGTCCGCATTCCCACGCCGCTCCGCCGGCACACCGGCGGGACGGGAGAGGTGTACGCCAAGGGCAAGGACGTCGGGGAGCTGGTCGACGACCTCGAGCGGCAGTTCCCCGGACTCCGCGACCGCCTCTGTGACGAGACGGGCGATTTCCGGAAGTTCATCAACATCTACGTCAACCAGGAGGACGTGCGCTTCCTCCAGGGGCGGGAGAGCCTGCTCAAGGACGGCGACGAGGTTTCCATCGTCCCCGCGATCGCCGGAGGCCGATAGCCGTTCCGATCGGAGGGGCCAGCCGGTCGTGAGCATCCGCTTCGACTTCTCCGAGGCCGAGCTCCGTCGCTACAGCCGGCAGATGATCCTGCCGGAGGTGGGCGGTGCGGGGCAGGCGCGTCTCCGGCAGGCGCGCGTGGTCGTGGTGGGCGCCGGGGGGCTGGGCTCGCCGGCGGCGCTCTACCTCGCCGCGGCGGGCGTCGGCACGCTCGGGCTGATCGACTCCGACCGCGTCGACCTGTCCAACCTCCAGCGTCAGATCCTTCACGGCACCAAGGCCCTCGACCTGCCCAAGGTGACGTCCGCGCAGGGGCGGCTGGAAGAGCTGAACCCGGACGTGCGCGTGGTGCCCCACGCGCTCCGCCTCGACCGGGACAACGCCCGGGACGTCCTCGGGCAGTACGACGTCGTGGTGGAGGGCTCCGACAACCTCGAGACCAAGCTCGTCGTCAACGACGCGTGCGTCGCGCTCGGCCGGCCGCTGGTCGTGGCGGGCATCCTCCGCTGGGACGGGCAGCTCCTGGTCGTGCGCCCGGGTGCGAGCGCCTGCTACCGCTGCGTCTACCGGCGGGAGCCGCCGGAGGGGACCGTGCCGACCTGCGAGGCGGCCGGCATCGTGGGGCCCGTCGCGGGCGTGGTGGGGAGCCTCCAGGCCGTCGAGGCGCTGAAGCTCTGCCTCGGCCTCGACAGCGCGGCCGCCGGGCGTCTCCTGCTGTACGATGGCGCGGTGGCGGAGCTTCGCGCGATCACGGTGCGGCCAGATCCCACGTGCCCGGCCTGCGGTACCCTGCCTCCGAAGGAGCGAGCACACAGATGATCTCCAAGCGCGTCCAGGGCTTCACCGAGTCCGTCATTCGCGAGATGACGCGGGTCAGTGCCCAGTACGGCGGGGTCAATCTCGCCCAGGGCTTCCCGAACTTCCCGCCGCCCCGGGTGCTGGTCGAGGCGGCGCACCGCGCGCTCGACGGCGACTTCCACCAGTACGCGATCACCTGGGGCGCACGGAACCTCCGCGAGGCGATCGCGGCGAAGTTCGAGCGCTTCTATGGTCCCCGCGTCGATCCGGAGCGCCAGGTGACCGTGTGCTGCGGCTCGACGGAGGCGATGCTGTCCACGCTCCTCGCCGTCCTCGACCCCGGCGACGAGATCGTCATCTTCGAGCCGTTCTACGAGAACTACGGGCCGGGCGCGATCATCTCCGGCGCGAAGCCCGTCTTCGTGCCGCTCGAGCCGCCCGACTTCTCGTTCGACCCTGATCGCCTGGCGCGCGCCTTCACGCCGCGGACGCGGGCGATCGTGTTCAACAGCCCGAACAATCCGACGGGCAAGGTGTTCTCGCTCCGCGAGCTCGAGATCATCGCCGAGCTCTGCCAGCGGCACGACGTGCTCGCGATCACCGACGAGATCTACGAGCACATGGTCTACGACGGCCTCCGGCACATCCCCATCGCCACGCTCCCTGGCATGGCGGATCGCACGATCACGATCTCGGGGATCTCCAAGTCCTACTCGGTCACGGGCTGGCGGATCGGCTACACGATCAGCTCGCCGGACCTCGCGGTCGGCATCCGCCGGGCCCACGACTTCGTCACGGTGGGCGCTCCGGCGCCCCTCCAGGAGGCCGCCGTCACCGCGCTCCAGCTGCCGGACTCGTACTACGACGCGCTCCGCGACGCCTATCAGGCGCGGCGGGACCTCCTGCGGGGCCAGCTCGACAAGGCCGGGTTCCGGACGTTCGACGTCCAGGGGGCGTACTACATCCTCACCGAATGCGCCCATTTCCTCGAGCGCTACGGCCTGCCCGACGACACGGCGTTCGCCATGTACCTCATCAAGGAGGTGGGCGTGGCGACGGTGCCGGGCTCGTCCTTCTACGCGCACCCGGAGCTCGGGCGCACGAAGATCCGCTTCTGCTTCCCGAAGACGGACGACGTGCTCCTCGACGCGGGCCAGCGGCTCCAGCGTCTTCCGCCGGGCCGGTAGCCCGCGTCTTGAGCCGTCCCCCGCTCGGCCGGCGCCCCCACGGTTCCGGACGTGGCTGATCTCGCGGAGCTCCGGCGCGCGGCGCGACGGATCCTCGACGCGGCGATCGCCGCGGGGAATGCGAGCCGCCTGACACGGCAGGCGTTCGCCCGTGAGGGCTCGCGTCTCCGCGTCGGGGACCGCGCCCTCGACCTCGCCCGCGTCCGCCGGGTCATCGTCGTCGGCGCCGGCAAGGCTTCGGGGACGATGGCCGAGGCGGCGGAGGCGGTGCTCGACGGGGTGCCCCTCGAGGGGCTGGTGGCGGTGAAAGAGCGCCGCGACCCGGGGCCTCGGTGGGTCCGCGTGGTCGAGTCGGGCCACCCCATCCCGGACGCGCGGGGCGAGGCTGCAGGGGAGGAGATCCTCCGCCTCGCCCGGGACGCCGGGCCCGATGACCTCGTCCTCTGCCTGATCTCCGGCGGCGGATCGGCTCTCACGCCCTCGCCCGTTCCCGGGGTCGCCCTTGCGGAGAAACAGGCGGTGACGCGCCTGCTCCTCGAGTGCGGGGCCACGATCAACGAGCTGAACGCGGTCCGAAAGCACCTCTCGCGTCTCAAGGGAGGCCAGCTGGCGCGGGCGGCGCATCCCGCCCAGGTCGTCGCCCTGCTCCTCTCCGACGTGATCGGCGACCCGCTGGACGTGATCGCCTCCGGGCCGACCGCGCCCGACCCCACCACCTACGACGATGCGCTGGCGGTGCTGGACCGCTTTGGGCTCCGCGCCCGGGTGCCGACGACGGTGCGGGCCCATCTCGAGGCCGGCGCGCGTGGCGAGGTGGCGGACACGCCGAAGCCGGGCGATCCGGTTCTGGCCGGCGTCACGAACGTGGTGATCGGGAACAACGGGCTCGTCGTCAACGCGGCGGTCGAGGAGGCGCGACGGCTCGGGCTCACGCCCTGCCTCCTGACTCGGCGCCTCCAGGGCGAGGCGCGCGAGGTGGCCTGCGTGTTCGCGGCCGTCCTCGACGAGATCGCGCGGAGCGGTTCCCCCGTCGGGCGGCCGGCCTGCCTGATCGCCGGAGGCGAGACGACCGTGACCATCCGGGGACGTGGCACGGGCGGACGATGCCAGGAGTTCGCCTTGGCCCTAGTGCCGGAGCTGGCGGCCATGCGGGACGTCGTCGTCCTCGCCGCCGGGACGGACGGAAGCGACGGGCCGACGGACGCTGCTGGCGCCGTGGTGGATCCGACCACGCTCGAGCGATCACGCGCGAAGGGACTCGACGTCCAGCAAGCCCTGGCCGAGAACGACTCCCACCCCTTCTTCCGGGCGCTCGGAGATCTGGTGGTGACGGGCCCGACGGGGTCGAACCTCATGGACGTGTATCTCGGCGTGGTCGGCTAGACTAGGCGTCACCCGCTCGCTGCCGAGGCTTCCCCCAATTCGGGGCGGCTTCGCGCCGGCCCGCGCGCAGCAAGTCCACGGATCTGCGTACTCTCGCGTGTGGCACGCGGTTTGCCCTAGTGATGCGCATGGCAACGAGAGCGGATCGCGGATGGGTTCTCGACGTCAGGACGCAGAGGGCCGTAGCTTCCTGTTTGATCGTGGCGTTGCTGACGTCGGCGTGCGCGGTCTCGGGACCACGCGCGACCCCACCCGAGACGGTGAGTGCGGCAGACCGGGAGGCGTGTGAGGGGCTTGCCGGCAAGGCAGAGGCAGCGATCCATGGTGGCTCGGTGTGGGCCGGCGCTGCGCTGGGGGCTGCCGCGGCCCCCCTCGTGGGTGTGAGCCTCCTGGCCTTGAGCAGCGCCGGCTTCAGCGGAGATGAAGGCGACGCGGCCATCGCCGGCGTGGTCCTCGGCGCGCTAGGAGCCGTCGGGGGGCTGATCGGCGCGACCGTCGTCGTGGCGAAGAACGCGGGCGTCCGGAAGGCCGCGTACGCCGAGGCGATGGACGCCTGTCTTCGGCCGGTGCTCCTGACCCGGGAGCTCGGGCCCGAGCATCCCGAGCTGGCGCGCAGCCTCCACGCGCTCGCCTACCGCTACCACCGCCAGGCGGAGTTCGCGAAGGCGGAGCCCCTCTACGCGCGGGCGCTCGCGATCCAGGAGAAGAGCCTGGGCGTGGACGCTCCGGAGGTGGCCACGATCCTGGACGACTACGCCGCTCTCATGAGGCAGACCGGCCGGGGCGCGGAGGCCGGGGACCTGGAGCGGCGCGCCGCGGCGATTCGAGCGAAGCGGTAGTTGGACCCGCGTCACCCTCGCGTCGGCAAGATCAGCCCCGCGGCCCTGGTCACCGAGCTGGACCGCGACGCGGGACAAGGTGGAGGATCTTGCCCCCCGGACTCACTTCGGGACGTCGACGCTCCACGCGGAGAAATCCAGAATCGCGCCATAGCAGGCCCACCACTCGCTCCGCTCCGGATCCGGCACTGATCGCCGCCAGGAAAGCGTCGGCGAGACTCCTGGCGTCCAGGGGCCCGACGGCTGGGTCCACGACGAGCCGCAGGCGAGGCTGACCATCCTCCCCCTCGTCCTCTATCAGTTGAAAGTCGGTGGGGCCACCCCCGAAGCGTGCCGGCAGTGTCTTCTCGAGCACGCCGATCAGATCAGCGTCGAATAGGCGGATACCTCCTGACGTGAGCTTCTCGTAGCTCCGGATCGCCTTGACGTGTGTCATCCACCCGAGGCGCTCGAGAGGACAACCGCAATTCCGGCGTGCCAGGATCGCCTGGTCACCGAGGGACACGTTCAGCAGGACGAAGGGAGCGGTAGGCCGGAGCGAGGAGAACAGCAAGGCGGTTGGAGGCAAATTGCCATCCGTTGTCGGGTCCTCGGGCTGGATCACCGCGTGGAGATCGTCAAACAAGTGGATGTCGTCGGCTTCTGCCGGCGCTAGACATCCGTGGCCGATGGTTCCGCCCACTTCGCTGGCGCCGTATTGCGG
>JBGQGN010000235.1:0-6300 GCA_041497395.1 Methylomirabilia bacterium | reverse complement strand
GTCCTTGCCCAGGAGGTCGACGTACAGGAAAGGCACGTAGGTCACGAGGCCGAGCTGCGTCCACGACCGCACGGTCACAACCCCGATCAGGAGCGCCATCGCGCCGCGCATGTCGCGGCCGCCCTCTCGCGCCGCGCGCACCGTCGTGCCCTTGGCCGGCGGCGCGATGAGGGTCGGCAGAACGGTCGCGAGCAGGGCGGCCACGAGCAGGCCGGGGCCCAGGAGGCCCAGGGTTCCCGGGAGGCCGAACCGGGGGACCAGGAAGGTGACGGCCGGCGGCCCGAGGGCGATCCCGAGGTTCCCGCCGATCGAGAAGAGCGAGAGGCCCGTCGCCTTGCGATCTCCGGCAACCTGATTCGCGGTCCGGTAGCCTTCCGGATGGTAGGCCGCGACGCCGAGGCCCGACACGACGACCAGCGCGAGCAGTCCCCAGTACGAGGACGCGAGTCCGGCCAGCGCCACCCCCGTGGCCGACAGCAGCACCGCCCACGGCAAGAGCCACCGCCGCGTCGCCCGGTCCGCCAGGTAGCCGAACACCGGCTGGACGACCGACGACGTCATGTTGGCGACGAGCAGGATCGCCCCGGACGCGGCGTAGGACAGACCGAAGACAGCCTTGAGGAACGGGAGCAGGGGCGCCAGCGACCCCTGATTCATGTCGACGACGAGATGACCCAGCGCCAGGAGACCGAGCACGCGGGTGTTGGGGAGCACCCGCGCCGCGGCGGCTCCGCTGGCCGGGAGCGTGTCGACCACGTCGGGCGCCCGGGGCTCGGCGGGAGGCGGTCGACTCACACGGGCCATCGTACCACCGGGCTTCGGACACGTGGGGCGGATCGGCGGCCGCCGGCCGCGCGCCCGGGCGCGCGAGGCTGCGGTGGTCGCGCTCGAAGGCTCGCGATACGCTGGAAGCGATGCACGCGGCCGACGCGGATGAGGATCGGGCTCGGCGGTACCACCGACGCCAGTTCGCGCTGACGCTCGTCGACCTCGCTCTCGGCGTCGTCCTCCTGGCGTGGTGGAGCTGGAGCGGTGCGACGGCGCGCCTGGCCGCGTTCCTCGAAGCGCGGCTTCACTCTCCCGCGGTGGTCGTCGCGGCGATCACCCTGGCGATCGGCGCCTCGCAGACCCTCCTGACCGTTCCACTCGACGTCGTGGCGGGCTTCGTCCTCCCGCGCCGGGCGGGCTTGCTCACCCAGAGCCTCGGTAGCTGGCTCGGCGATCGCGCGAAGGCGCTCGCCATCGGGGGCCTCCTCGGGCTGCTCTCGGTCGAGGTCGTCTACGGCCTCCTCCGGTGGAGCCCGGACCGGTGGTGGCTCTGGGCGAGCGGCGTCCTGACGGCGGGGATCGTGCTCCTGGCCGCCGTGGTCCCGATCTGGCTCGTCCCGCTCTTCTACCGGTTGACGCCGCTCGAGGACCCGGCGCTGCGCGCCCGGATCCTCGCCCTCGCCGCCCGCATGGGGGTGCGCGCGGCGGAGGTCGTCGTCGCGGACTTCTCGCGCAAGGGGCGCATCGCGAACGCGGCCGTGGTCGGCCTCGGGCGCACCCGTCGAATCCTCGTGAGCGACACGCTCCTTCGCGAGTTCCCCGTCGAGGAGGTGGACGTCGTCCTCGCGCACGAGCTCGGGCACCACGCCAGAGGCCACGTGGCGAAGGGGCTCCTGCTCCAGAGTGTCCTCATCGTGGGCGCGCTGTGGGCCGCCCATCGGGCGCTCCGCGCGGGGGCAGGCGTGCTCGGTCTCTCCGGGCCCGCGGATCCCGCCGGCCTTCCGTTTCTCGCCGTGGTCCTGACCGCCGTGGGGCTTCTCACCACGCCCATCGTCGCCGCGTGGTCGCGCCGGCTCGAGCGCGAGGCCGATCGCGTCGCCCTCGACGTCAGCGGCGCGCCCGACGCCTTCGTCGCCGCCATGGAGCGGCTCGGCCGGCTCAATCTCGCCGAACGGCGACCCGGCCGGCTGCGGGAGCTCCTCTTCGCCACGCATCCCTCCCTCGAGGCGCGAATCGCTACCGGGCGCGCCGCGGGGGCGCGGCTCGCCGCTGCTCCCTGATGAGCGTCGCCTGACGCCGGCTGCCTTGACACCTCCGCGATGGGCGTGGGAGCCTGCCCCCCGCGGTGGCCCCGCGAGCGCGCCGGCCGCCCGACCGTTTCCCCTGGAGGCTCGCGATGAGTGACCTGGACCGCCTCAAGACGCACGTGACCGAGGCCGTCGATCGGATGGCCGAGGATCTGTGGAGCCTCGCGCTCCGCATCCACGCCCATCCGGAGCTGGCCTTCAAGGAGGAGCAGGCGGCGGCCTGGCTGACCGAGTTTCTCGAACGCCAGGGATGCCGCGTCGAGCGCGGCGTGGGCGGTCTGCCGACCGCGTTTCGCGCCGAGGTGCCCGGGACGGAGGACGGCCCGACGATCGCGGTGATGGCGGAGTACGACGCGCTCCCCGGCATCGGCCACGCGTGCGGCCACAACGTCATCGCGACGGCGGGGGCGGGGGCGGGCGCCGCGCTCGCCGTCGTCGCCGGGGGCCTCGCCGGGGCACGTCTCCCCTTCAAGGGTCGGATCACCGTGGTGGGGACGCCTGCCGAGGAAGGCGGCGCGGGCAAGGTCAAGCTCCTGGACGCCGGCGTGTTCCGCGATGTCGACGCCGCGATGATGATCCACCCGCGGTGCGGGACGCAGGTCTGGCGGCCGACGCTCGGGCTCATGAAAGCCAAGGTCGAGTACTTCGGCAAGGCCGCGCACGCGTCGTCCTGGCCGTGGCGGGGCGTCAACGCCCTGAACGCCGTCATCGGGCTCTTCAACGCGCTCGACGCGATGCGCCAGCAGCTCCGCCCGGACGCCCGGATCCACGGGGTGATCACGGTCGGCGGCCAGCAGCCCAACATCATTCCCGAGTACACCGCAGCGGACTTCTACCTGCGCTCGCTCGACAAGGTCTACCTCCAGGAGGTGCGGCGCCGCTTCGAGGCGGCCGCGGAGGGCGTCGCCACGGCCACGGGGTGCCGCGCCCAGGTGACCATCGATCCGCGGATTCACGATCCGCTCAAGCCGAACGCCGCAATGGCGGCGCTCTTCGAGCAGAACCTCGGGCGTATCGACTTCCCCGAGGACCCCGACGACGGCCAGGCGGGCTACGGCTCGACCGACGCCGGCAACGTGAGTCACGCGATCCCCACGATCCATCCCTACATCCGCACCGCGCCCGACGGCGTTCCGGGCCACTCGCGCGAGTTCGCGGAGCACAATGCCACGCCGCTGGCGCGCGCGGGCATGGTGGCCGGCGCCAAGGCGCTGGCCCTGACCGCCCTCGACCTCCTGGCCGAGCCGGCGGCGCTCCGGGCGGCAAAGGAAGAGTTCCACCGCACGGCCTGAGCCCTCGGGTCGTCCCTGCCCGCTTCCCGGCGCGCGGATGGATGATTGTCGCGGGCGGGCGCGTCGAGTAGGATCGGACCCGGATCGGCGCCGGCCGGCGGGCGAGCCGAGCTCTCGTCGCGCCGGGGGGGCCGCGTGACACCATGGATGCCGCCATCTCGCTGGACACGGTCGTCGGGGCCTCGAAGGACCAGGCGTCCTGCAGCCTGGAGGACGAGGTCGCGATCGTCCATCTGAAGGCCGGCGTCTACTACGGTCTGGACCCGGTCGGCGCCCGTATCTGGGAGCTGCTCAAGACACCCCGGAGCGTCCGGGCCGTCCGGGACGTGCTCCTCGCAGAATACGAGGTGGATGCGGCGCGCTGCGAGAGCGACCTCGTCACGCTGCTCCAAACGATGGCCGAGGCTGGGCTCGTCGAGGTCTCCGATGGGGAGCCTCGCTAGGTTCATCGCCCTGCCGCCAGCCGAGCGGCGCCTGATCGTGGCCGCGGCCGGGCTCCTGGCGGCAGCCCGCGTCGGGCTGTGGGTGCTGCCCTTCCGGTGGGTTCACCGAGCGAGCGGCGCCCTCGCGAATCGCCACCGGCCTCGAGGCGGCGGCGGACCATCGGTCGAGCGCATCGTCTGGGCGGTGGGAGCGGCCGACCGGCTCGTGCCGCGGACGACGTGCCTCGTCCGAGCGCTCGCGGCGCAGGGACTGCTCGCGCGTCGCGGGCACGCGAGTCAGCTCCGGCTCGGCGTCGCCGGCGGCTCCGGCCGGACCTTCGAGGCACACGCGTGGCTCGAGCGGGACGGGCGGATCCTGATCGGCGGCCCTGTCGAAGCGCGCTACGTGCCCTTGCCGGCGCTGGATCCTCAGCGGTGAGCGGCATCGCCGCGGTCTGGCGCCTCGACGGCGCGCCACTACACCAAACGACGCTCGACCGGATGATCGAGCGCCTGGCCCCCCGCGCCGCCGACGCGGCGGGCACGTGGCTGGACGGTCCGGTCGGCCTCGGCCACCGGATGCTCCATGCCACGCCCGAGTCGCTCCAGCAGAAGCTCCCACAGACCGGCGACACCGGTGAGGTCGTCGTGACCGCCGACGCGCGTCTCGACAACCGGGCGGAGCTCATGTCGGCCCTCGGGCTCGCCCATCGAGCCGCCGACGGGGTCAGCGACGGGGAGCTCGTCCTCCACGCCTGGGAGCGCTGGGGCGAGGAGTGCCCGGCGCGCCTGCTGGGTGACTTCGCGTTCGCGCTCTGGGACGCTCGGCGGCGCGTGCTCTTCTGCGCGCGTGACCCGGCGGGCGTCAAGCCGCTCTACTACCACCTCGGATCGCGGCTGGTCGCGGTCGCCTCGGAGACCAAAGCCCTGCTCGCGATTCCGGACGTCCCGCGCCGGCTCGACGAGATCAGGATCGCCGCCTGCCTCGTCCCCGGCCTTGAGGAACGGGTGGCGACGTTCTACGAGGGCATCCTCCGTCTCCCGGCGGGCCATTGCCTCACCGTGACCACCGGCGGTGGCACCGCGCGCGCCTACTGGCAGCTCGATCCGACCCGGGAGCTCCACGCGGCGTCGGACGCCGAGTACGCGGAGCAGTTCCGCGAGCTGTTCACCGACGCGGTGCGGTGCCGCCTGCGAAGCGTCTCCCCCGCCGCCGCCGCGCTGAGCGGCGGCCTCGACTCGTCGTCCGTGGTGTGCGTCGCCCGGGCGGTCCAGGCGGCGGCGGGGACGGGGCCGCTTCCGACCTACACCGCGCGCTTCCCGACGATCCCGCGCTGCGACGAGGGCGCCTACGTCGCCGCCGTCGAGGCCCAGGGCGGGCTCGCGCCCCGGCATCTGCCCGGCGACACGCTCGACCCGCTGGGCGATCTCGAGGGCCTCCCGGGACGGGAGGACGAGACGTTCCACGCTCCCGGCTACTACATGCACGGCGCCCTGTACCGCGCGGCACGGTCCGACGGCGTGCGGGTCTTCCTCGAGGGAACCGGGGGCGACCTCGTCGTCTCGCACGGGACGGGGTATCTCCACGACCTCGCCCGACAGGGGCGCTGGCTGGCCCTCGGCCGTGAGGTCCGGCTGCTCTCGCGATCCTTCCAGCGGCCGAGCTGGCGAACGCTTCGCGGGGTCGCGGGCGCCGTGGCCCCGCCGCTATTCCGGCGGGCCTGGCGACACCTGCGTTACCGGGGGTTCCTCGCGCCGCCGCTGATCCGGGCTGACTTCGCCCGACGGATCGGTCTGGACGAGCGCCTTCGTACCGCGGCGCCCCGCTGGAGCGGCGAAGACGTCGAGGGCGCGCGGCGCGAGCACTGGCGTCTCCTGACCTCGGCCCGGCTCGCGGCCATCCTGGAGACGGTTGCTGCCCTGGCCGGGGCCGCAGGCGTCGAGGTGCGCGACCCCTTTCTCGACCGCCGCCTCATGGAATTCTGCCTCGCGCTCCCGGCATCCCAGAAGATCCGGCAGGGGCGCACGCGCGTGGTGGCACGTCACGCGCTGGGCTCACTGCTGCCCCCGGAGATCCGGGACCGCCCGGGGAAAGCCCCCCTCGACCTGATGCTCGGCTCGGCGCTTGCCGTCTACGGACGGGAGCGACTCGGGCGCCTCATGAAGGAGGCGGTCAGCGTGCTCGCGCCGTACGTGCCGGCAGAGTCCATCCGCCGGGCGCACCGCGGGTACCTCGAAAGAGGTGCACCGGCAGACGTGAGCCGCGTGTGGCGGCTCGCCATGCTCACTCTCTGGCTCCGGCGCGCCGTCCGGTGAGGCGCAGGCGGTCCCAGGGCCCGGATTCCCCCTCAACCTCGTAGGAGGAGCGCACCCGATGGAACCCAAACCGGCAGAGAAGACGGAATCCCCGGAACCGCGGCGGCCGGAGTCGGAGCGGAAGCCCTACGTCACGCCCCGGCTCACCGAGCACGGGAAGATCGCGCAGGGAACACTGCAGGATCTTTCGACACC
>JBGQGN010000234.1:0-6302 GCA_041497395.1 Methylomirabilia bacterium | reverse complement strand
TCAGCTCACGCGACGGTAGACCCCGGGGCGTTCGGGGTCTCGGGCTCGAGGGGACTCAGCGGACCCTGAGGCGGCTGCCGAGCGCTTCCCACTCCGCGCGGATTCCGCGCGGGAGCCGGTCTCCGAACTTCTGGAAGAACTCCGACTGGCTCCGGTGGTTCGCCTGCCAGGCCTCGCGGTCGACGTGGAGGAGCTCCTGCATGACACCCGGCGCGACGTCCAGGCCGTGCGTGGGGATGGCGCCGGGGGCCGGGCGGTAGCCGATCGGCGTCGCCTCGGCGTTGCCGCCGTCCCGGCAGCGCTCGACGATCCACTGGAGGACGCGCAGGTTCTCGCCGTAGCCCGGCCAGAGGAAGCGCCCCTCGGCGTCCCGCCGGAACCAGTTGATGCGGAACACCTTCGGTGGGCGGGACAGGCGCTTTCCCACCTCGAGCCAGTGCCCCCAGTAGTCGGCCATGTTGTAGCCGCAGAAGGGCAGCATCGCCATCGGGTCGCGGCGCACGACGCCGACCGCGCCGGTGGCCGCCGCCGTGGTCTCGGACGCGAGTGTCGCTCCCAGGAACGTGCCGTGCTGCCAGTTGAAGGCCTGGAACACGAGCGGGACGAGGGCCCGGCGGCGCGCGCCGAAGAGGATGGCGCTGATCGGCACGCCCTCGGGAGCCTGCCACGCCGGTGAGATCGTCGGGCAGCGCTCGGCTGGCACCGTGAAGCGGCTGTTCGGGTGGGCTGCGGGCTCGCTGCTCCGGGGTGTCCAGGGGCGTCCGCGCCAGTCGATCGCCGAGACGGGCGGAGGGTCGTCGTGCCCCTCCCACCACACCGTGCCGTCGGGGCGGAGCGCGACGTTCGTGTAGATGGTGTCCCGCTGGATGGTCGCCGTGGCGTTCCGGTTGGTGCGGGAGTTGGTGCCGGGCACCACGCCGAAGAACCCGTTCTCCGGATTGACCGCCCACAGCCGGCCGTCCGGGCCGGGCCGGAGCCACGCGATGTCCTCGCCGACCGTGTGGATCTTCCAGCCCTTCATCGCCGGCGGCGGCGTGAGCATCGCGAGGTTCGTCTTCCCGCAGGCGCTGGGGAATGCCCCGCAGACGTACGTCGTCTCCCCCTCCGGGCTCTCGATGCCGACGATCAGCATGTGCTCGGCGAGCCAGCCCTCGCGCCGCCCGACGTCGCTCGCGATCCGGAGCGCCATGCACTTCTTGGAGAGGAGCGCGTTGCCGCCGTAGCCGGAGCCCACGCTCCAGATCGTGCGGTCGTCGGGGAAGTGGCAGATGAAGCGCCGCTCGACGTCCAGGTCCGCCGTCGAGTGCAGGCCGCGCGTGAAGTCGTCGGAGTCGCCCAGGTGATCGAGGGCGACCCGTCCCATGCGCGTCATGATCCGCATGTTGAGGACGACATAGCGGCTGTCCGTCACCTGGACACCCACGCGGCTGAACGGCGAGCCCGGCGGGCCCATGAGGAAGGGAAGGACGTACATCGTCCGCCCCGCCATGGAGCCGTCGAGGACCTTCCCGAGCCGGTCGTAGCCCTCGGCCGGCGCCATCCAGTTGTTGGTGGGACCGGCGTCGTCCTTGTCACGGGAGCAGATGAAGGTGAGGTGCTCGGTGCGGGCGACGTCGTTCGGAGCGCTCCGGTGGAGATAGCAGCCCGGCAGCTTCTGCTGGTCGAGGGGCAGGAGCTCGCCGCCACGGACCGCAGCCTGGGTGAGACGCTCGCGCTCGTCGTCGGAGCCATCGCACCAGACGACGTCGTCGGGGCGACACAGCCGAGCGGCGTCGTCCACCCAGCGTCGGACGGCTTCGTTCCCGCCCATGGTGACTGTGATCACCGTACCGCGGCGCCGGGCCCTGGGTCAATCGTTCGCGGCTGGGGTACGATGGAATGACCATGATCCTCGGCGCTGCGGCGGGCCGCAGGCCGTCGCCCCTTCGGCTCCTCGCCGCGTGCCTGGCGCTCGGCTGCGTGGTCGCCGGACTCCACCTCCTGCGTCCGGCGCTCCTCGCCCGCGCCGACCTGGCGGTGTACGACCGGCTCCTCACGGCGTCCCCGCACCGCGCGCCCTCGGGCCGCGTGGTCCTCGTCGAGGTGGACGAGCGGAGCCTCGCCGAGGCCGGGCGCTGGCCGTGGCCCCGCGATCGGGTCGCCGGTCTCCTGGACCGGGTTCGCACCCTCGGGGCGGCGGCCGTCGGTCTGGACATCCTTTTCGCGGAGCCCGATTCGGGCGGCGACGCGCCCCGCGGGGTCGGGCAGGCGCCGGGGGAATCGCCCCCGCTCTCGGTCCGGGACGCGGCACTCGCGGCGGCGCTCGGGCGCGGCCCCTTCGTGATCGGCTACGCCTTCACGTTCGACCGTCCCGTCGACCGTCCCTGCCATCTTCGCTCGATCGGGCTGGGGCGCGTCGCCACGGGGGGCGGCGTGACGCAGGTGCCGCGAGCGGCGGGAGTCCTGTGCAGCCTCGACCCGCTCGGGGTGGCGGCCGCCTCCTCCGGCTTCATGAACGCGTCGCCGGATGCGGACGGGATCCTCCGGCGGATGCCCCAGATCGTCGAGTTCGGAGGCGAGGTCTACCCGAGCCTGGCGCTCGCGACCGTCGCGACCGTCCGAACCGGCGTCGCGGCGCGGCGACTCGGGCTCGCCGACCGAATGGGGCGCTGGCCGGTTCTGTGGCTCGACGACCGCGAGGTTCTCCTCGACGCGGACGGGAGCGTGCTCGTGCGGTTCCGCGGTCCGGCCGGAACCTTCCCGCGCTTCTCGGCCGTCGACGTGCTCCAGGATCGTGTGCCCGCCAGCGCGCTCAGTGGCCGGATCGTGTTCGTGGGCGTGTCCGCCCTGGGGCTCGGCGACACGGTCACCACGCCGCTTGGCTCCTTCCTGCCCGGCGTCGAGGTCCACGCGACCGTGGCCGACAACCTCCTCCTGGGGGACTTCGTCCGCCGCCCGCCGGGCGGGACCGTCGCCGAGCTGGCCCTCGTCCTCGGTGTCGCGGTGGGGGTGGCCCTGAGCGTCGTCGGGCTCGGGTGGCGGTGGAGCCTGCCCCTCGCGCTGGGCGGCGGGCTCCTGCTGTGGCTCGGCGCGGGGTGGCTCCTCGGCACTCGCGGCTGGTACATCTCGCCCCTGTTCCCGGGGCTCGCGCTCGTCGGCGCCCTGGGCATCGCCGCGCTTCACCGGCTCGTCGCCGAGCGCGCGCGCGCCGACCAGAGCAACCGCCAGCTCCGGACGGCGCGCGAGATGGTGCTGCACGCCCTCACCTCGCTCACCGAGACGCGGGACTTCGAGACCGGCGCTCACCTCGTCCGGACGAGCCGCTACGCGCGAGTCCTGGGCGAGGCCCTGGCGTCCAACCCGCGGTTCCGGGGCTTCCTCACGCCGGAGACGATCGACCTGATCGCGCGGCTCGCGCCCATCCACGACATCGGCAAGGTCGGGGTCGCGGACCGGACGCTCCGGAAGCCCGGGCCCCTCTCGGACGACGAGCGGGAGGAGATGTCGCGGCACCCGATCTACGGGCGTGACGTGATCGTGCGGACGGAGGAGCGGGTGGGGGTGCGGGACGATTTCCTCCTGAAGCTGGCGAAGGAGATCGTCTACTCGCACCACGAGCGCTGGGACGGCTCGGGGTACCCCGAGGGCCTGCGGGGGGAGGCGATCCCCGTCGCCGGGCGGATGGTCGCGCTCGTGGACGTCTACGACGCCCTCGCGAGCGCGCGCGTGTACAAGGGGGCGCTCCCGCACGACGAGGTCGTCCAGGCCATCGTGGCGGGGCGGGGGCTCCAGTTCGATCCCGACATGGTCGACGCCTTCCTCCGGATCCAGGAGGACTGGCGCCGCATCGCCATCGACCTCGCCGACGAGCACGACGAGCACGCGCATCCGTCGGCCGAGGGCCGGCGCCTCGACGCGGTCTGAGCGCGCTGCTACAATGTCTGCCGTGACGGCAGCCGGCGCTGGTCCCGCTCCGGGTCCGGACCGGCTGTTCACCTATGGAACGTTGATGACTGGCTTCTCGCGGCGCCCGCTCCTGGGCGGGGCGCTCCTGGAAGGGCAAGGGCGGATCCGCGGCTCTCTCTACCACTTCGGCGAGTACCCCGGTCTGGTCCTCGACGACGGCGGCTGGGTGACCGGGGAGCTCTACCAGGTCCCGGACCTGCCGGACCGGCTCCCGGGCCTGGACCGGGAGGAGTGGTACGACCCCGAGGACGAGACGCGGAGCCTCTACGTGCGGCGCACGGTGCCGGTACAGGCCGCGGGTGGAGAGGTGCGGGAGGCCTGGGTGTACGCGTACAACGAGCGATTCGGGGCCGCGGGCGGCCGGGGGCCCCGGGTCGAGTCCGGCGACTGGCGCGCCCACCTGACGAGCGCGCGTGGAACCCCTAGCGTGGAGGACCCTCGATGACCATGGTGGCGTCCGATCTCATCAAGAACGACCAGGCTCACCTCATTCACCCGCAGCACCACTCCTCGGAGGCGGCCGAGCCGCTCGTGATCGTGGAAGGGCACGGCGCGGTCATCAAGGACATCAACGGCAACGAGTACATCGACGGCCTCGCCGGGCTTTGGAACGTCAGCGTGGGGCACGGCCGCGAGGAGCTGGCGCGCGCGGCCTTCGACCAGATGAAGAAGCTCGCCTACTACTCGAACTACGTGGGCTACTCGAACATCCCGGCCGTCGAGCTGGCCACCAAGATCGTGAGCCTCTCGTATCCGAACATGGCCGCGGTGTTCTTCACCTGCGGCGGCGCCGAGGCCAACGAGTCCGCCTTCAAGACCGCGCGCTTCTACTGGAAGGCGAAGGGCAAGCCGAACAAGGTCAAGGTCATCGCCCGCCAGAACGCGTACCACGGCGTCACCCTCCAGGCCATGAGCGCCACCGGCATGGCGCCCTTCTGGAAGATGTTCGAGCCCCGCGTGCCCGGCTTCCTCCACATCCAGGCGCCGTACCCGTACCGCTTCCAGGGCGCCCGGGCGGGGGAGACGGTGGGCCACGCGGCGGCCCGGGAGCTGGAGGAGGCGATCTTGCGGGAAGGCGCCGACACGGTGGCGGCGTTCATCGCCGAGCCGATCATCGGCGGCGGTGGCGTGATCGTCCCGCCGGACGACTACTTCCCGCGCATCCGCGAGATCTGCACGAAGCACGACGTGCTGTTCATCGCCGACGAGGTGATCACGGGCTTCTGCCGGACCGGCCAGTGGTTCGCGCTGACGCACTGGAACGTCCAGCCGGACATCCAGTCCTTCGCGAAGGCGGTCACGTCCGGCTACGCGCCGCTCGGGGGCATCGTGGTGAACCGCGACATCTTCGAGACGATGAACACGGTCAAGCCCGAGGACCGGTGGATGCACGCCTACACCTACTCGGGGCACCCGATGTGCTGCGCGGTCGGCCTCGCGAACATCGCGATCATGGAGCGCGAGCGGCTGTGGGAGCGCTCGGCCCGGCTCGGGACGCGCCTCTACCAGGGGTTGCTCGAGCTCCAGAAGGAGCTGCCGGCCATCGGCGACGTGCGCGGGGGCAAGGGGCTGATCGCCGCCGCGGAGCTCGTCTCGGACCGGACGACAAAGGCCGGCTTCCCGGCCGATCAGAAGGTGGGACTCAGGATCCGCCGCGACATGGAGAAGCGAGGGCTCGCGACCCGGATCCGGAGCTATCCGGTGCCGGACGGCACGATCTCCGAGCATATCTTCTTCTCGCCGCCGCTCGTCATCACCGAGCAGCAGATCGACCGCGTGCTGGAGATCGTGCGGGCGTCGATCAAGGCGGTTGTTCCCGCGTAGGCCGGTAGTACCCGGACGGACGCGGCGGGGCGTCGGCGGCCGAGCCGGCGCCCCGCGAGTGCTGCGCCGAAAGGCTCGCTGACGGGTCCGGCTTCGCGACGTTCCGTGGGTGTGTCGGGGTCCGGACGGGGGCGGAGTCACGACCCTCAGATCGGTGACCAATCTGGCAGCCCGGTGCGCCGTCCTGTCGCGTCCGAGCAGACCGCCGGGATCGTCAGCCACTCCGTCGGTAACGGTCTCGAACCGGCGGCGGCTGACTTGACGATAACTTCCGGACCAGATCCTAACCGGGTGCGAGAACGATCCTTCCTGGCTGGCTCCTTGCTTGTCCTCCTGGGGACACTCGTCTCCATCACCTACCCAGGAGGACTGCCCATGCACCAACGCATCCGATCGATTATCGCCGCCACTGCCACAGCCGCCCTGCTCGTCGGTGGCACGGTCGCCACAGCCGGCATGTCCGGGGCGATCTTCACCACGAACGTCGACGGCAGCTGGGTGAACGGCAACGTCTACGACAGCGCGGATCTTGT
>JBGQGN010000233.1:0-6302 GCA_041497395.1 Methylomirabilia bacterium | reverse complement strand
TGGACCAGCTGGAAGCTCCGGGCCAGACCGAGTCGCGCGAGCCGGACCGGGCCGATCCCCCGGATGTCGCGCCCCTTGAAGCGCACTACGCCCGCAGTCGGGTGGAGGAGCCCAGTCAGAACGTTGATCAGAGTTGACTTTCCGGCGCCGTTCGGTCCGATGATCGCAACGACCTGCCCGGGCTCGACGGCGAGACTCACCCCGTCCAGCGCGCAGAAGCCGCCGTAGAACTGGTGGACATCGCGGGCCTCGAGGATCATCGGCGCACCGGCTCCGCCGGCCGTGCGAGCGCCCCCAGGCCGGCGAGGCCGGTGGGCGCGAAGATGACGAGGGCCGCGAGGATGGCCCCGAAGACCAGCCGCCAGTAGGGGAAGATGGACATCACGGTGTCCTGGAGGTAGATGAAGACGAAGGCGCCCAGGATCGGGCCGAAGAAGCTCGCGAATCCTCCGAGGAGGGTCATGAAGACGAGGTTGCCGGAATGAGTCCAGTACGCGAGGGTCGGGTCCACGTTTCCGGTCGGCGTGGCCAGCAGGACGCCGCCCGCCGCCGCGTAGACGGCCGAGGTGACGAACGCGTACCAGCGGTAGCGCGGCACCGAGAGTCCGAGCGACTCGGCCTTCAGAGCATTGTCGCGGACGGTCCGCAGGCAGAGCCCGAACGGCGAGTGGACGATGCGCCACATCACGGCGGTGGCCAGCACCAGGAGCGCGAGCGAGTAGTAGTAGAACGGGCCGACCAGGTACGCCGTCTTCGACATGTCGGCGAGGGGCTGCCCGAGGAGTGTCGGCCTCAGGAAGCGCATCCCTTCGTCGCCGCCGGTCAGGTGGTAGAACTTCAGCACGAAGGTATAGAACAGCATGCCGAAGGCGAGGGTCAGCATCCCGAAGTAGATCTTGACGTAGCGCACGCAGAGCGCCCCCACCGGCGCGGCCACGATCGCCGCCGCGAGCATGGCCACCACCAGGATGACCTCCAGGGATCGCACCTTCGAGTGCGTCGTGAGGAACGCCCCGGTGTAGGCGCCGATACCGAGGAAGAGCGCGTGGCCGAACGAGACGAGTCCCGTGTATCCAAAGAGGAGATTCAGGCCGAGGAGCGCGATGCCGTAGGCCATGAACGGGAGCATGAGGATGACGTGATAGGCCGGAGCAGCGTGGGGGAGCACCACGGCGACGAAGAGGGCGGAAACGAGCGCGAGGATGCCGGCGCGCCTCATGCCGTGACCGCCTTTCCGAAGAGCCCGCGCGGGCGAAGGACGAGCACTGCGATGACGATCAGGTAGATCAGGAGCATCTCGAGCGCGGGATAGACCGCGATGGCGACGGCGCGCAGCACGCCCACCACGAGCGCGCCGGCCAGGGCGCCGCGCATGCTGCCGAGCCCGCCGATCACGACGACCGCAAACGCCTCCACGATGAGCTCGACCCCCATCTCGCTCATGGCCGCCGTCGACGGGATGACCAGCGCGCCGCCCAGGGTCCCGAGCATGCAGCCGAGCGTGAACACCCGCACGTACACGAAGCGCATGTCGACACCGAGCGCTTCGGCCATCTCCCTGTTTTCCGCGGCCGCCCGGATGACCCGCCCGAACGCGGTGCGGGTGAGGAGCCACCCGATGCCGGCCGCGATGGCGATGCTGGCCCCGATGACGATCAGGTTGTAGGTCGGGATGGTGGCGCCGAGGAGGTGCATCTGACCGTAGATCAGATAGAGGCCCGAGGTCGACGTGGGCGCCGTCCCCCAGGTCATCCGGATGAGGTCCTCGAGCATGAGGACGACGGCGAAGGTGAGCAGGAGCTGGAACGTCTCGTCGCGGTCGTAGATGAACCGGAGGAGGCCTCGCTCCACCGCGATGCCGACCAGGCCGGTCAGGAGGCCGGCCGCGACGAGGGGCAGGACGAACAGGGCGGGGGGGCCGCCGCCCTGGACGAAGGCCTGCACGGCCGACACGCCCACGTAGGCGCCGAGGGCGTAGAAGGAGCCACAGGCGAGATTGAAGATCTTCTGGACGCCGAAGACCACCTGGAGCCCGGCCGCGACCAGGAACAGGATCGCCGCATGGAACAGACCGCCCATGAGCACGCTGACGACGTGGGCGGTCGTCATCGAGGCCCTGGCGGCGGAAGGCGCACCGGCAAGCCGGCGCGACCTTGGCGAATCACCGGCCGACGCGTTCGGGTCGGAAGAGATGCGCCGTCAGCCCGACGTCGCCCGGAATGTCGGTCGAGAGAACTCCCTCGGTTAGATCTTCCAGGAGTTGATCCAGTCGAAGAGCTTTGTCCCCGGGGGCTTCATCGCCTGTCTGGTGGAGACCACCTCCACCGGGTTGATCGTCACGAAGTCGTAGGAGTTCTTGTGGGTGGTGATCCCCTGATAGAAGCTGCACATCTGAATGTGGTCCTCGCGCCAGGACCGCTTGCCAGAAAGGGACTCCACCTCGATGCCCTCGAGGGCCTTGACGACCTGGGCCTTCGCCGGCCACTGGCCCGCACCCTGGTAGGCCTTCTCGACCGCGGCCTTGTACGATTCGACGCAGAAGTAGGCGTGGTCGCACTCGTAGGCCGGGTACTCGCCGTGCTTTGCCTTGTACTCCTGGACGAACTGCTTCAGCAGGGCGCTGGCCTTCGGGTCGTCGAAGTACATCGAGTTGTAGCCCAGGAGCAACCCCTCGGGCGTGAAGTCCTTCTTGAGCGAGTCGTGGACGCCCCCGGCTGTCGTGAACACGCCCTTCATGTTCTTCAGAAGCCCTACCGCCGCCGCCTGTTTCATGAAGATGGTCGCATCACCGGACCAGAAGGAGCACATCAGGAGGTCGGGCTTCGCCTGCTGGATGGCAGCGATATGGGAGGTGAAGTTGGTCTCGCCGAGCTTCGGGAAGAGCTCGAGCACGGGCTTGACCTCCATGCCGTGGCGTTTGAGGACCGCCTGGTAGGACTCCCAGCAGTCATGCCCGTAGGAGTAGTCGTTGTTGATGCCGGCAATCGTCTTGACGCCCTTGAAGTACTTGGCGGTGAGGATGCCGCCCACGATCGCCTCGACCTCGTTGTCCGTGCTCCGGAATGCCCACTTGGGGCTCGGTATCGTCTCCTCGACGCCCTTCTGCGTGGTGCCGTCCCAGGCGAGCCACGGCGTGTCCATCTCCTCGACGACCGAGCCGAGGGCGAGCGAGACGCCGGTCGAGATCACGCCCACGACCACGTCGACCTTCTCCTGGAGGACGAGCTTCCGGTAGCGCTCGACCGTGTCCTTCGGATTCGTCTCCTCCTCGACCACGAGCTGGACGCGACGGCCGAGGATGCCGCCGCTCCGGTTGACACGCTCGGCCCACCACTCCGTGCCGCGAAGACCGGCCTGGCCGACCGGGGCCGTCACGCCGGCGCGGCTGGCGAGGACGCCGATCTTGATCGGGTCGGCAGGGACCCCCGGTCGCGCCTGCGCCCCCGTCGACCGGGAACGAACGAGCACGCCGCCGGCGGCGATCGTGGCGCCGGCACCCTTCAGGAACTCGCGTCTGGTTGCTGCCATGGGTTTGCCTCCTCAGTCGCTGGGTCAGGGGACGAGGACGAAGCCCTCCATCAGGCGGCGCGCGGTGCGGTAGACGGTGACCGTCTGCGCCACGGGGGCGCCGTCGGGTCCGGGCCTCACGGCGGCGGCGACCGGGAGGATCCCGGAGGGATGGCCGATCCGGACGTCTCCGGCGGCGCCGGCGAGGGCTGCGGCCTCGTGGGCGACGGTCCCCGGGATGCGGGCCGCCACCGCGAGGCACATCGCGCCGGTCAGCGCGAAGGCCCGGTGCACCTTGCCCATCGACATGATGCGCGCGACGAGGTCGACGGCGTGCGGCTCGACCGGTTCGCCGGCCAGCGTGCGGTACCCCGCCGGCGGCGCGAGGATCGCGATCTTGGGCACGGCGGCGCTCGTGCGGCCGGCCTCCTCCGGGGTCCGGGCGAGCCCCATCCTGACGGCCGCGGCGGCCCGGATCGCCTCGAGCCGCGCCGGCAGCCCGGGCCGGCCGTCGAGATCTTCCGGCCGCTCGGTGCCGTCGAGGCCGAGGTCCTTCCCGCGCACGAACACTATGGGGTTGGTGGCATCGACGAGGGACGCGGTGATCGTCCCGAGACCGGGCACCTCGAGAGCGTCCTGGGCGTGGCCGGTGGGGAGGAGCCGTCCCGTCACGGCGCCGCCCGGGTCGAGGAAGTCGAGCGCGATCCGCGCCCCGGTGCCCGGCACGCCGTCGAGCGCGAAGTCCCCCCGCACGGCGGCCTGGCCGGCGTCCACGGGCACATGGGCATGGATCAGCTTCCGGGTGTTGGTGTTGTGGATCCGCACGACCGTGGCGGGCTCCCGGGCCGGGACGAGCGCCTCGTCGAGCGCGAAGGGGCCGATCGCCGACGAGATGTTGCCGCAGTTCCCCCGGTAGTCGACGGCCGCTCGCGTCACCTCCACCTGACCGAAGGTGTAGTCGACGTCGGCATCCGCACGGGTGGCCGGCCCCACCACCGCAACCTTCGAGAGCGACGAGATGCCCCCGCCCAGGCCGTCGAGCTGCCGGCCGTTGGGGTCGGGGCTTCCGAGCGCGGCGAGAAAGATGGGGTTCCACGCTTCGCGGTCTCCGGGGAGATCCCGGTGGTGGAAGATGAGGGCCCGGCTCGTGCCGCCTCGGACGAAGACCGCCCGGATCCGCCGCTGCATCAGGCCGCCGACTCCGCGAGGGCGCGCGTGTGGGCCAGGCGTCCTCCCGCCAGCAGGATGGCGCGCTCGCGCTCCGTGAGCACGCAGCGCGCCTCGATGCGCCGGCCGGCCGTCTGGTCCTCGACGACCAGCGTGCCGGTGGCCAGCCCGGTGGGGACGTCGGCGATCCGGAGCTGGTGGCCGGCCGCGATCGCGTCGTAGTCCGCCGGGTTGGCGAGCTCGAGAGGGAGCACGCCCCAGTTGATCAGGTTGGCGCGGTGGATGCGCGCGAAGCTCTTCGCCAGCACCCCGCGGATCCCGAGGAACATGGGCCCGACGGCGGCGGCCTCGCGCGAGGAGCCCTGCCCGTAGGTTTGGCCCGCCAGGATGAAGCCACCGCCTCCGGCCCGGGCCCGGGTCACGAACTCGGAATCGACGTTCCGGAACGTGAACTCCGCGATCGCCGGCATGTTGGAGCGGAACACCAGGACCTGGGAGCCGGAGGGGGAGATGTCGTCGGTCGAGACCTTGTCTCCGAGCTTGATCAGGACCGGGCCGGCGACTTCGTCGCCGGGCGGCCGCCCGACCGGCACCTCGCGGATGTTGGGACCCTTCACGATGGCCACATCCCGGCCGTCGGGGGCCGGCAGGACGAGGCCGGCGGTGGAGGCGGTGAAGCGGGCCGGAAAGATCAGCTCGGGTGCCTCCCCCAGACGCCGCGGATCCGTGATCACGCCGCGCAGGGCGGAGGCGCACGCCGTCTGGGTGGACGAGAGGTAGACCTGGTCGCCCTTGACTCCGCTTCGCCCGGGGAAGTTCCGGTTGAAGGCCCGCAAGCTCCGAGAGCCGGTGGCCGGGACGTGGCCGATGCCGGGGCACGCGCCGCACGTCGACTCGGAGATGACCGCCCCCGCCGCGATGAGGTCCGCCACCAGACCCTGGCGTGCCATCGTCTCGAGGACCTGCTGGCTGGCGGGGAAGAGGACGAACGAGACGTCCGCGTGAACGCGCCGTCCGCGCAGAACCTCGGCGACGACGGACATGTCCTCCCACGAGCCGTTCGTGCACGAGCCGACCAGGACCTGCTCGATCGACGTTCCCTCGACCTCGCCGACCGGGACCACGTGGTCCGGCTATCCGGGAAGGGCGACGAGGGGCTCGATCGTCGAGAGGTCGATCTCGAGCGTGTCGTCGTAGCGGGCATCGGGGTCCGCGGCGAGCGGCCGCCAGGTCGCGTCGCGGCCGAGGCGCGCGAGGTAGCTCCGGGTGACCTCGTCCGAGGGGAAGATCGACGTGGTCAGGCCGAGCTCGGCACCCATGTTCGCGATCGTCGCGCGCTGGGGCACCGTCAGGGTCGCCACGCCCGAGCCCGCGTACTCGAAGATCTTGCCGAAGCCTCCGCGGACGGTGAGTCGCCGGAGCAGCTCGAGGATGACGTCCTTGGCGGCGACCCAGGGCCGGAGCCGGCCCGTCAAGACGACCTGGACGACGCGGGGCAGCGGGAAGTAGTAGGGGCTCCCGCCCATGGCGCAGGCGACGTCGAGGCCGCCCGCGCCGATCGCTAGCATCCCGAGAGCGCCGCAGAGCGGTGTGTGGCTGTCCGTGCCGAGAAGGGTGAGTCCGGGCGC
>JBGQGN010000232.1:0-6351 GCA_041497395.1 Methylomirabilia bacterium | reverse complement strand
GCACGCCGTACGGCGTGGAGGGGTACAAGACCATCGCCTACGAGATCTTCTTCCAGCTCGGCGGCCGCTTTCCCGGCCGGATGCTGGTGCCGACATCCGGTGGCGACGCCGTGTACGGTCCCTGGAAGGGCTTCCGTGAGCTGCGCGCGCTCGGTGCGGCTGGCGCGCTGCCGCAAATGGTGGCGGTCCAGGCGGCCGGCTGCGACCCGATCGTTCGGGGCTGGCGGGCGGGTGCCGCCACCGTTCCGGTGCATCCCGATCCGCGAACGATCGCGGTGTCGATCGCGGACGAGACCGGCGGGCCGGCGTCGCTCCGGGCGGTCGCCGAGTCCGGCGGCTCCGCGGAGGCGGTGTCGGATGCGGCGATCCTGGACGCCATGCGGCGGCTCGCGGGGCAGGGGATCGCGGTCGAGCCGTCCTCGGCGGCGCCCGTCGCGGCCGCGCTGGCGCTGGCGGCCCGGAACGCGCTCGAGGCCGACGAGGACGTCGTCTGTGTCCTGACCGGCGCGGGGGCCAAGTGGCCCGACGCCCTCGTCGACGCACTCACGCCACGGGAGCTTCAGGATGCGAACCCGGCGGCCGTGCGCGCGTGGATCGAGGCGTTGGACCCAGAGGGAAAGAAGGGGTCCGGGTAGCGCTGGCCGCTCGTGGCGTCGGGAAGGAGACGGGCCTTGCCCCGATCGGCTGACGGCCGTATCGTGAGGTGACTGAGCCCTCCCGGGCTCAGTCAATGGCGCACCGGCGCCGGGGCGGGAGCGAGCCATGAAGCCCTTCGTCGTCAACCGCTACGGCCGGATCGTCTTTCCATCCAACTTCTTCCCGGAGCTCGACTTCTCGGTCTTCCAGTCGCTCGAGCAGTTCGCGGCGGTGATCCGCCGCGACTTCGAGGAGAAGGCCCCCACCGAGACCGACATCGTCGCCCGGTTGGAGGGGCGCGGCTACGCGAGCCGCTACCAGCTCTTGCGCGACCTGGCCCTGAACCTGTTCTGGGTGAACCGATACGCGATGACCATGTACCGGAAGCAGCCCACGCGCTGGCGGGACGTGCCGCGGTCCCGGGACGACGTCTTCCTGCCGGTGTTCCGACCCTGGGACGGCGGCGAGCTCGTGAGTGCCATCGAGGCCGGCTACCGCGCACTGCCGCCCACATGGGACGAGGGGACGGAGACCAAGGCCTTCACCACCCTGCTCGACATCTTCCGCCACAAGAAGGGCGCCGGCGCCGAGCTGCCCGCGCTGAAGCCGACGGTGGCCGAGATCCTCGCGAACCCGAAGAACCTGACCTACCATCTTCTCGCGTACAACCCGGACTACCCCCGATACGGCGACGACGACCTCATCGAGTGTGCCCATCCAGTGCCGGAGCTGGAGGCGTTGCTCAGGCAGGCCATGGTGCTCCACAACCAGTACCCCTGGGACCGGGCCAAGACCCGCCTGATCGAGGTCGGCCAGCTCCAGGCCGATGACTTCGTGGTCGTGTTCCAGCCGCGGAGCGACGAGGTCTTGCAGTTCATCCGTCGCGCCAGGGGGTCCCGGCGACCGCGGCCGCGGAAGCCCGCTCCCGCCGAGACCCGCCCGCCCGTAGCGCCGTTGCCGCCGGTCGACGTCCGTGCGCGGTTCCGGGTGCTGCCGCGCCTCGAGGCGCTCGCGGTCTACCGGGGCGAGCGTGCCTGCACGAACGACGACCTGATCCGGAATGCGGCCTGGTGCTGGTCGCCGATGACGGCGGCCGAGATCCGGGAGAAGACCGGCATCGAGCAGCGCCTCTACTCCGAGCTCGACCTCGACCACATGGCGCTGCTGGCGGCCGAGCAGGCCCTCGCGAAGGCCCGGCGGCGCCCCGAGGAGATCGGGGCGGTGCTCTTCTGCTCGTGCACGAGCACGAAGATGATGCCGTCGCTCGCGACCTGGCTGTCGGGGCAGCTCGGCATGTTCCAGACCCACGCGTCGCTCGACATGGTGGCCGCCTGCGCGGGGTTTCCCTACGGACTCGGTGAGGCGATCCGGCTCCTCCAGGAGGTCGAGCGCCCGGTCCTGGTCGTGTGCGGAGAAAAGTTCTCCGACAAGATCGGGATGGTGCGGACGTCGCGGATGATCTTCGGAGACGGGGCGGGGGCCATGGTCATCGGGCCGGCGCCGGCGGGAGCCCCGCCCGACATCGAGATCTTCCAGACGTACGCGAGCGGTCCCATGGCGGAGGTCGACTCGATCATCTGGCCGAACCCCGACTTCGACAACAACATCACCGTCTTCGGCCCCGAGGTGCGCGCCCTGGTGAAGCGCTACCTCGAGCAGATGATCGCCGAGCTCCGGGCGCTCCCGCACCCCGACGGCCAGCCCGGCTCGCTCCTCGACGCGATCGACCTCATCGTCCCCCACCAGGCGAACAAGACCATGGTCGTGGCCATCGCGCGGGCCGCGGGGGTGGCCCCGGAGCGGCTCTACTTCAACATCGAGCGGGTGGGCAACACGTCCTCGGCCAGCATTCCGATCGCGCTCCACGACGCCGCTCGCGAGGGCGTCCTGGATCGCCCGATGCGCGTGTTCGCCCCGGGCTTCGGGGCGGGCGCGGTGGGCGGCTACGCCGTCCTGCGCGTCGACCCCGCCGTCATCGCCTGACCGCTGCCAAGCCATCTGAGCACGCTACCGACGGCGGATTCGGCGCGCCATCTAGGACGTGACCCGCGATGGTGACCGCGGGGGCTGGCGTCGGCGGTTGGCAAAGGCGAAGTCCCGGGCGCCGGGCGGCCGCGTGATTGCGCCGCCTGTGCCGCCGGGCTAGGATGTCCGGGCGAAAGCTCCGGTTCGGCCATGCACGGCAGACTCGACCGGGCGCGCGAGGCTGACCGGAGCGACTCCAGGGCCGGCCAGGGCTGGAAGGAGATCCGATCGCATGGCTTTCGAGACGATCCTCGTCGAGCGCGAGCGTGACGGCAGACTGGTCCTCGTCACGTTCAACCGACCCAAGCAGCTCAACGCCATCAACGGGGCCGTGGTCCGCGAGCTTGACGAGCTGTGCGCGAGTCTCGAGGGAGACCCTCTGGCGCGCGTCGTCCTGTTCACCGGGGCAGGGGAGCGTGCCTTCGTCGCGGGCGCCGACATCGGCGAGTTCGTCGGCCTCACCGTCGTCGAGGCGCTGACCTTCGGACAGCGGATCCAGCGCCTCTTCAGCCGGATCGAGGCGCTTCCTCAGGTCACGATCGCCGCGGTCAACGGCTTTGCCCTGGGCGGGGGCTGCGAGCTCACCCAGTGCTGCGACCTCGTCCTGGCCGCCGAGACCGCGCGCTTCGGCCAGCCCGAGGTCAACCTCGGCGTGATCCCGGGCGCGGGCGGCACGCAGCGGCTCGCCCGCGTCGTGGGCATGCACCGGGCGAAGGAGCTGAACCTCCTCGGCGAGATGATCGACGCGGGGGAGGCCCACCGCATCGGCATCGCGAACCGCGTGGTGCCCGCCGGCGGGCTGATGACGGAGGCCCGGGCCCTGGCGGACAAGCTCATCGCCAAGGCGCCCATCACCCTCCGGCTGATCAAGGAGGCCATGAACGAGGGCTACGACCTGGACCTCCCGAAGGGGCTCGCCATCGAGGCCAAGGCCTGGGCGGTCGTGTACTCGACGGAGGACAAGACCGAGGGCGTCGCGGCGTTTCTCGAGAAGCGGAAGCCCGTGTTCAAGGGCCGGTAAGCGATCGGTGCCTGGCCGCAGCCCGACGGCCCGGCCTACTTACGGGAGGGGACGAGAGCCATGCTGACCAGGGAAGAAGTCGCCAAGCTCCCGCGCGCGGAGCGGCTCGAGCGTCTCGGACGCACCGGGCACGAACTGGCCGCGGTCATCGCGGACCGGCCCGAGAGGGTGCTCTGCCGCCGGCCAGACGAGAAGAACTGGGCGCCCAAGGAGGTTGTCTGCCACCTCCGCGATACCGAGGAGTTCTTCATGCTCCGCTTCCAGACGCTTGCGGCGGCTGACGAGCCGCTGCTGGTGCCGGCTGACCCCGAGCGCTGGGCCGAGGACCGCCAGTACATCCGGAGCGACGCCGCGGAGGCCGGGCGCGCCTTCCGCCGGCGTCGCGAGGAGTGCCTCGCCCACCTGCGCGGGCTGTCGGATGCCCAGTGGGTGCGCGCGGGCTTACATCCCGCCTACGGGCGCATGACCGTCGAGGACATCGTGAACCTGATGGTCTGGCACGACGCCAACCACCTGGATCAGGTCCATCGCGCGCTCCGAGGGGACGTCTAGGGTCGCCTAGACGAGGCCCGCGTAGGACCCGCCGTCGACGAGCACGCTCTCCCCGGTGATGAACCGGGCCTGCTGGGAGCAGAGGAACGCGACGACGGCCCCGAAGTCTCCGGGATCGCCGATGGTCCGCATGGGATTGCCGGCGCGGTGGGCGTCCATGGCGGCCTCGAAGCTGATCCCCTCGCTCGCCGCCCGGCTCCGCGCGGTCTGCTCCACGCGATCCGTGGCGTGAGAGCCGGGCAGGACGGCGTTGAGGGTCACGCCGGTCTGGGCGATCTCCCGCGCCACCGTCTTCATGAACCCCGTCAGCCCCGCCCGGGCGGTGTTGGAGAGGAGGATGTGGGGGATCGGCTGCTTCACCGAGACCGAGGTGATGTAGACGATTCGGCCCCACTTCTTCTTGACCATGGCCGGCACCGCCGCGTAGGTGAGCCGGATCGAGCTCATCATGGAGAGCTCGACCGCCGGGATGAACTGATCGAGCTTCGTGCTCGCGAAGTTCCCCGCCGGCGGCCCGCCGGCGTTGCCGACGACGATATCGGGATCGCCGAGCCGTGCGCGCACCTCGGCGAGCAGGGTGTCGATGTCCCCGGCCTTCGTCATGTCGGCCACGAACGGCACCACCTCGTGGCCTGACCGGGCCGCGATCTCCCGGGCAACCCGCTCCACGTCCGCGCGCGTCCGCGCGCAGATGGCCACACGGCAGCCTTCGGCCGAGAGGGCCTCTGCTGCGCCGCGACCGAGTCCTTTCGACGCGGCGGTGACGAGCGCGATCTTTCCCTTGATTCCGAGGTCCATCGATCGGTCCTCCGTGACGGGGTGCGAGGCTCAGACGGGCCAGGTCTCGCGAGACCAGGCCATCTCCCAGAACAAGTACTCGTAGCGGCGCGAGGCGCGCCACGCCGGGTCCGCCAGACGGCGAAGGCGTGCCGAGAAGGGCTCGCGGTCGGGATCGCCCGTCGGCCCGGTCACGGTGGCAGGGGTCGGGCTCAGGAGGAGGGCGGGTCCGAGTCCGGCTGCCCCGTGCCCGTCCATTCCGTCACGAGTCCGTGCGCGATGCCGATCCGGTCCAGCACACGGCCCACCGTGTGGTCGACCAGGTCGCGAATCGTCTTGGGGCGGTGGTAGAAGGCCGGAACCGGCGGCAGGACGACGGCGCCCATCTCCGCGAGGGCCAGCATCTGCCGCAGGTGGCCCGCGTGCAGCGGGGTCTCGCGCACCACGACGACGAGCGGTCGACCCTCCTTGAGGGTGACGTCTCCCGCGCGCGCGATCAGGGTGTCAGCGTAGGAATTGGCCAGCGCGGAGAGCGTCTTGATGCTGCACGGGGCGATCACCATGCCCGCCGTGTGGAAGGAGCCGCTCGCCAGGGCCGCTCCGATGTCCCGGTCGTCGTAGACCCGGGTGGCCAGCGCCTCGACGTCGCGCACGGTATAGTCGGTCTCGTCCACGAGCGTGCGCTTGGCCGCCCGGCTGACGACCAGATGGGTCTCCAGCTCGGCGACATCCCGGAGCACCTCGAGGAGCCGGATCCCGTAGATCGACCCGCTCGCTCCCGAGATGCCGACGACGAGGCGCACCGGGGCACGGCGCTCGGCCGCGCTGGCCGGAACGATGCGGCGAGTCGTGGGGCTCATGCCGCTCAGTGCCCGTGCCGCGGCGTTCCGCCGTCCGGCGCATGGCCTTGCAGCTCCGCGTAGCGGGCGATCTGCGCCGGATCGAGCATGGCGCGGGTCTCGAGGTGCGCCCGGAGGTGCAGGGTTCGAAGCTCGCCGCGGAGCGCCGCAATGCGCTCGACTCGCGCCCGGAGGCTCGTCGCGTCGATCCCGCCACTCCGGAACGCGAGGGCCAGCTCGCGCTCCGTGTCGAGCACGAGACCCCCTACGCGCCGCGCCGCGCTCGCCATGGCCCGCGCGATCTCCTGGACTCGGGTCGCCTGCTCGCTCGAGAGCGGAAGGGTGCCGGCGCCCCATGCGTCGAGCACGTGCCGGGGTCCCGGGTATCCCTGGACCTCCGCGACGCGCGCCTGGCCCATGCCGCGGCCCTCGAGAAGCTCGGCGACCTCATCCGTCCCGAGGCCCGGAATCTCGGGACCGGAGGTCTCGTGATGGGGCGCG
>JBGQGN010000231.1:0-6376 GCA_041497395.1 Methylomirabilia bacterium | reverse complement strand
GTCCGCCGGGCCTTCCTCACGAAGGCGCTTCCGGATCTCTCTCGCCGTCTCCTCGGTGGCCTCCACGCGGGGGCGCTCGCGGCGGTCCTCGATGATGTCGACCCCGCTCTCGTGGCCCATCACCATCCGGAGCTGGTCCAGGAGCTCCGGGTGGCCCCGGGCCACGATGAACAGCGCCTGAGAGTCGGGGCCGCCGATGCAGCTCACCGATGGGCGCCGAGGGGCGCCACCCTCTCCGGCGGCCTCGGACGGCGTCTCGCCGAGCGCGTCAACCGCTTCGCCACAGACCCCGCAGGTGACCCGCAGCCACGGATGGGTGCAGCCCTGGCCTGGCTCCGCCACTCCCGGCCTCCCTCGCGCGGCACCGGCGCGGCGCCAGCGCCTCCGTCCGCCCCGCCTCCCCGATCGACGGGCCGCCGGGCGTCCTCACACAACGCCGGCCCGCGCCGCAGGAACCTCCTCACGGCTGGCGCGAGTGTAGGGACGGCCCCTGACGGTGTCAAGGTTCGCCGGGCCCCGCGGCCTGATCCGGCCGCCTCACGGCACGGCGATCCCGCGCCGGGTCAGCTCCGCCTCGAGATGGAGGGGCCGGGTACCGACGGGCTTCCCCCCGGGCACGGTCCAGAAGACCTCGAACTCGAGTCCGTCCGGGTCCTTCGCGTAGAGCGACAGGCTGACGCCGTGATCCGACGACCCCACCAGCGCCCCGGCCTCGGTCAGGCGTCGCCGGGCGCGCACGAGGTCGGTGAGCTCGCCCACCTCCCACGCGGAGTGATACATGCGCGCGACGCTCTCGTCGGGTGGACGAGCGCCACGCTGCTCGAACAGCCCGAGATGGTGGTCGTCGACGCTGCCGGGGATCTTCAGGAACGCGGCGTTCGGATACCGCACCTTCACCTCGAAGCCCAGGACGTCGCGATAGAAGCGCACGCTGCGCTCGACGTCCGATACCCAGAGGACCAGGTGCTGGAGTCGCCTGAGGCCGATTCCGTCCGTCGTCATTGGGGCACTCCCACAGGGCGCGGCCGTCCCGAACGTCCGTACCCTGGCCAGAGGTGTCAGTCTACGGCTTGATGAGCTGCTCCTGCCCGTCCTTGTTGGTCAGCTTCAGGGAAGCACTCGCGGCCACGGAAGGCCGGCCGGTCGGGTCGATGAGTCGAAGGATGACGGTCTCCGGATACGGTTGACCGTTCGCCGTTCCGCCAGGCTGGATCTTGAGGCTGGCCCGCACTCTCCCCTGGTCGTCCACGACCTCGAGCCCGCGGCCATGGAGCACCGAGTCGGCGCCGTGTCCGGGCGGGCGGTGATCAGCATCGCCGCGCGTCACTCCTCACCCGATCGACCATGGCATGGGCTACGCGCCGGCCCGCAGGTGGACGGCGGTGCGGTCGAGCTGGGCCAGGGTGGGGCGCCCGATGAGGGCGAGGGCGCGGTCGATCTCCTTCTCGAGGATCTCGATCGCCATCTCCACGCCGCGCTCGCCGAGCGCGGCCACCCCGTAGTTGAACGCCTTGCCGATCATGCAGGCCCGCGCGCCCAGCGCGATCGCCTTGACCACGTCCGAGCCTCGGCGGATGCCGCCGTCGAGGATCACCTCGGCCCGCCCGTCCACGGCGTCGACGATCTCCGGCAGCACCTCGATCGGCGACGGCGCGTGGTCGAGCTGGCGGCCTCCGTGGTTCGACACGATGACCGCCTCGATGCCGCGCTCGGCCGCCTGGCGCGCGTCCTCCGCGGACATGATCCCCTTGAGCGCGATGGCCCCCGGCCAGATGGACCGGTACCACTCGACGTCGGCCCAGCCGATGGACGCGCTGAACTGCTTCGTGGTGAAGGCGGCCAGCGAGACGGCGTCGTGCTCCACGCCAGGCATCCCGACGAAGTTGCCGAAGGTCGGCCGGGGGTGGGTCAGGAAGTCACGCAGCCAGGAGAAGCGGCGGGCCGTGTCGAGCACGTTCTTCACCGTGATCCGCGGCGGGAGAACGAGTCCGCTGCGGATATCGCGCTCGCGCTGTCCCAGAACCGGGGTGTCGAGGGTCACCACGAGGGCGCGGTATCCGGCCGCCTTCGCGCGCTCGATCAGCATCTGCACGATCCCGCGGTCCCGCCACACGTAGAGCTGGTACCAGATGGGCCCGGTCGCCGCCTGGGCGATCTCCTCCATCGGGCAGATCGACATGGTGCTGGCCGTGTAGATGACGCCCTTCCGGCCGGCCGCGCGGGCGGCCACCGCCTCGCCACGGGGCCAGAACATCCCGGTGAAGCCCGTGGGCGCGAGGATGAGCGGCGACGAGACCGGAATGCCGAGGACCGTCGTGGACTGGTCCCGGTGGCTCACGTCCACCAGCGCCCGAGGCCGGAACCGGTAGCGCTGGAAGTCCGTCTGGTTGGCGCCCATGGTCACTTCGTCCTCGGCGCCGCCGTCGATGTAGTCGAACAGCGCCCGCGGCAACCGCCGCCCGGCGGCCTTCCGGAGGTCGTCGATCGTGACGATCATGGCGTGAGCTTACTACCTCGGAGGGCCAGGCCACGGGGTTCGGAAAAGACCGTGCACGTGATCTGGCACGGGGAACGTGGAATCGCTTGACCACGCTGTTCTATGGAGTAGAGTTAGCAACCAAGATAGTAGTGGAGGTGACAACCATGGTCGAGCCGGGACGCGAGTACGAGGTCATCAGCGTGTCCCTTCCCAGGGACCTCGTGGCGCGCATCAACGAGATCGTCCCCAAGACGCGCCGGAGCCGGATCATCCGGGATCTCTTGTCCTCCTTCGTCGACTCGGTGGGCCGGAGGCGGGTCGCCGAGGGGTACCAGAGCTACTACGCGCGCCGACCGGCCCGTGAGGTCGAGGAGGAGCGCACTCAGCTGGCCGAGTGGGAGATCAGTGACGCCGAGGTCTGGGCCATTCTCGATCGAGAGGCATCCCGTGGCCGTCGTGCGGCGCGGTGACGTCGTGCTCGCCAGCCTCGACCCCACGGTCGGGGTGGAGATCAGGAAGACGCGGCCCGTCGTGGTGGTGTCCAACGATCACATCAATGCGCTGAGCCAGCTTGCCGTGGTGGTGCCGCTCACCAAGAACACCTCCCACCTGTCGCCCAGCCACGCCGTCATCCCCAAGGGCACGGCGGGCCTGAGCGTCGCCTCGAAGGCGTTGACGGAGGAGATCAAGGCCGTCGACAAGCGCCGCCTCGTGCGGCGCCTGGGCACCCTGCCCGTGCACCTCCTGGCTCAGATCGATCGAGCGCTCAGGACGACTCTCGCCCTCCGGTGACGCACCCGCCGGCCCGCGGCGGCCGACACATCGAGGCCCGCTTCCTCGGCCACGAGGCGTCGTCCCTAAGCACGTCGAAGGCGAGAATCACTGGGCCATGGGCTTGCAGTACACTGGCATCCTGGCCCAGGACCCCTTCGCCGATGAGACCTCGGTCCAGGACGCTTTGCGTCGACAGATCGAGGATCCCGAGGACCACGACATGAGCCTCATCGAGGAGTGCCTGAGTCTCACGCCCGACGAGCGCTTGCACAGACTCACGAGCTGGGTCGCCTTCGTCGCATCGGCGAGACCGATCGAGGGTCTGGCCACGGGTGGGCGAGACTAGCTTCCAGCCCGCTGAGATCATCGCGGCGCTCGAGCGCCACGGAGTCCGATACGTCGTCATCGGCGGCCTGGCGGCGACGCTTCACGGCTCTCCCCTCATGACCACAGACGCGGACATCTGTCCCGCTCGGGAAGAGGAGAACCTGCAACGGCTCGCCCGAGCCTTGGTAGAGCTTCGCGCACGAATCCGCACGGCGGGCGTGCCCGAGGGACTCGCCTTTGCCTGCGATGCCGCGATCCGGCAGCCGAGAAAAGCCCGGGAACGTGAGTAGGCTGGTCCGGAGGCCACTGCGTGGCCGACGCCCTTGCGGGCGGAGCCGCCGAGGCCAGGGAGCGCCGGCTGCGGCCTTCTCCTCTCTCTTCTCCATCCCAGGTTGACGGACGTGGGGTCCGAGGGTAGAGTTGGTCACAATCGTGACCATCTCTGTCTGGAGGGGCCGATGCAAACGCTGCCGCTCGCCCAGGTGAAGGCGAATCTCAGCCGCCTCGTGAACCAGGTCGTGGAAACAGATGAGGAGATCGTGATCACCCGGAACGGCCGTCCGGCAGCCATTCTCGTCAGCCCCGACGAGTACGAGGGATGGAAGGAGACGCAGGCGATACGCTCGGACCGGGAGCTCGTGGCCGAGATCCGGCGTGGTTTGCGGATGCTCAAGCGCGGCGCCAAGATCTACACGCTCGAGGAGCTCCTGCCCGAGGACTGAGGCGAGTAGTACAGGCACCATGGAGCCCTACCGCCTCCGGGTGCCGGGACGGATCGAGGAGCTTGTCCGAGGCCTTCATCCCGAGCTCAAGCGCAAGGTGCGCGCGGGCCTCGACCTCATTCGCACGGACCCGGCGGCGGGCAAGGAGCTGCGCGATGAGCTGGCGGGGCTGCGGAGCCTCCGGGTGGGGCGGTTCAGAATCGTCTACCGGGTCTCTGCGAGACGACTGATCGATCTCGTTGCCATCGGCCCGCGCCGGACCATCTACCAGGAGACGCTTCGACTACTTCGGCGAGCATGAAGGGAGGTCTCGCGGTCATCCGCCGCTGAGCCCCTCTCGATCTGCTCCAGCCAGAACCGGGCGACTGGAACGTCCCAAGCACGGACGTGCTGGGGGTTGGAGCAGCTACGCACAGCCGCCGAAGAAGCAGAACTCATCGCCGGGGTCATGGATGAACCTGCACGAGGTGAAGGCGACCGCGAGCGGCGCCGCGCACTTCGAGCAGAAGTGGCGGCCTTCGCGGTTCTCCGTCTGGCGCCGGGGGCACAGCGTCAGCGCAGCTCCGCCAGCTCCGCCTCTGCCTGGTCCAGCCAGAAGCGCATGTCCATCTCGCGGTACATCGTCGTTGCGGTGGTGAGGTGCTCCTGCGCCTCCTGCCGCTTGCCGGTGCGCCGGTAGAGCTGGCCGAGGCCGAGGTGGCAGTGGGCGGCCTGCGGGCGCATACCGAGCTCGTCGGCCCGGGCGAGAGCCCGGCCGTAGTGCGCCTGGGCTGACTCCAAGTCAGGAGGGTCGGCCTGCGCGGCGATCTCGCCGAGGAGGCGCAGCACCCACGCCTCGTTGCCGCGCTCCTTCTGGCGGTGGGCGAGGTCGAGGGCGCGCCGGGCGACCGCGAGCGCATCGTCCCGGCGGCCGGCCAGGAGATGCGCTTCCCCGAGGTGGGCGAGGAACAGCGAATGGTTAGCGATGCCCGTCGACCCGGGGTCGGACAGCGCCTCCTCCAGGAGGGCCACGCCCTCGCGGAGGCGCCCGGATAGCGCGTACGCGTACCCGAGATACGCAGCGGAGACGTCGAAGAGGGCCGGCACCGGGATGGTCCGGCAGAGCTCGACGGAGCGTTCCAGCGGCGGAATGGCCTGCATGAGGTCGCCGCGGCGGAGGGAGACCAGGCCGAGGCTCCGGTAGCCGACGACGAGGCTGGAGGGATGATCGATCTCGTGGGCGACCCGGACAGCCTCGTCGGCGCGCGCCATCGCCTCGGCGAACTCGCCCAGCTCCGCGAGGCACCAGGCGAGCCGGTCCCGCGCGAAGACGGATGTCAGGACGCCGGTTTCCAGGCGTTCGTACCGCCGATCGCCCTGAAGCGCCTCCGCGACTCGGCCAAGGTACTCGGTAACCCGTCGATAGTCGCCGATCGTCTGCCAGATGATGCCGAGGCGCAGGGCCGCCCATGCCTGGAGAGTGACGTCATCGTGGGCGGTGGCGAGGACGAGGGCCCGCTGGGCCAGCTCGAGGGCGCGTTCCGGGTCACCCGCCATCCAGGCCTCCATCCCGAGCCGGCTTAGGGCCCGCCCTAACCGGCGTTCGTCGCCCAGCGTCTCGGCGAGGAGCCTGGCCTCACGAGCATGTTCGGTGCCCTTCGCCCGTCGGCCCATTGATCCTGTGGCGCCGCTCGCGTCGAGATGGAGGTCGATGGCCTGCTCCGTCCGCGCGCGACTCTCCGGAAGATGCTGGACAGCGTCAAGCGCTTGCTCGAAGCTGGTGGCCGCCTCCCGGTGCGCCGAGTGCTCTATTGCCTTCAACCCGGCCTGACGGAGATAGGGGACGGCCTTCTCCCACACCTCACCCCGGAGCGCGTGGTGGGCCAGGCGCTCGACGTGCTCGGCGAGCCGCTCGGGATAGAGTCCCTCGATGGCCGTAACGGCCCGCGCGTGGAGAGCGCGCCGGTGATCCTGGAGGAGGCTCCCGTAGGCCACCTCGTGGGTGAGTGCGTGCTTGAAGGTGTACTCGGCGTCGGGGAAGAGACTCGCCTCGTAGAGGAACTCGGCGGCCTGAAGCCGAGCGAGGCCATCGGCC
>JBGQGN010000230.1:0-6415 GCA_041497395.1 Methylomirabilia bacterium | reverse complement strand
GTTGTGAGGGAGGCCGAGAGCCCGCCGCGTGGCTGAGCCCACCACCCAGCGCCTCACGCTTGCCTCCGAGGTCGACCTCGGGGCCTTGCTGGGCCGGAACGACGAGAACCTGCGCCTGCTGGAGGCGGAGCTCGCCCTCCGGATCGTCGCCCGCGGGAACGAGATCACCCTCCGCGGGGACGAGCGGCAGGTGGCGCGTGGGGCCCGCATCGTGGAGGAGCTTCTGGCCCGGCTCGGGGCCGGGCTGCCGGTCCAGGCGTCGGACGTCCGCGCCGCCCTGCGCGTCCTGGCCGACGACGCGGACGCCGATCTCAAGAGCATCTTCCTCGATGCCATCCAGGTGCCCTCCCGCAAGAAACAGATCACCCCGAAGACGCTCAACCAGAAGCGCTACGTCGAGGCCATTCGCGCGCACGACGTCGTGGTCGGGATCGGCCCCGCGGGGACGGGGAAGTCGTATCTCGCGATGGCGATGGCGGTCTCGGCCCTGACGCGCCGCGAGGTCGCGCGGATCATCCTGACGCGGCCGGCGGTCGAGGCGGGCGAGCGGCTCGGCTTCCTGCCCGGCGACATGTACGAGAAGGTGCACCCCTATCTCCGGCCCCTCTACGACGCGCTCTACGACATGATGGAGCCGGAGAAGGCCGCCTCCATGACCGAGCGCGGCGCCATCGAGATCGCGCCGCTCGCGTACATGCGCGGCCGCACGCTGAACGACGCGTTCATCGTGCTCGACGAAGCGCAGAACACGACGTCCGAGCAGATGAAGATGTTCCTGACGCGGCTCGGGTTCAACTCGCGCATGGTGATCACGGGGGACATCACGCAGGTGGACCTGCCCTCGACGCGCGCCTCCGGGCTGATCGAGATCCAATCGGTGCTCAAGTCCGTGGCGGGGATCCGCTTCGTCTACTTCACCGAGAAGGACGTCGTGCGGCACGAGCTCGTCTCCGAGATCGTGCGCGCCTACGACGAGTGGAGCCGGCGGCGCGAGGCGTGATCGTCGTCGCCAACCGGCAGTCCCTGCCCGTCGACCTCCAGCGCATCCGCCGTACCATCCGGACCGCGCTCCGGGCGCTGGGCGTGTGGGACCACGAGCTGAGCCTGACGCTCGTGGACGATCGGACGATCCGGGCCTTGAACGCCCGCTACCGCGGCGTGCGCCGGCGGACCGATGTTCTCGCGTTCCCCCTGGCCGGGCCGGCCGCCGTGGTCGGAGAGGCGATCATCTCGGTCGAGACGGCGCGGCGCCAGGCGCGGGCGCTCGGACACTCCCTGCACGAGGAGCTCGACCTCCTGTGCTGCCACGCGTGTCTCCACCTCATCGGTTATGACGACCGCGAGCCCAGGGAGGCGCGCCTGATGCACGCGCGTGAGATGGACCTGCTTGGACGAATCTATGAGCGCCCCGCCCGAACCCTCCACGTCGGCGCCTGATCACCGCGCCGGCTTCGCGAGCCTGATCGGCCGGCCCAACGTCGGCAAGTCGACGCTGTTCAACCGCCTGCTCGGCCAGAAGCTGGCGATCGTCTCCCCGAAGCCGCAGACCACGCGGAACCGGATCCGCGGGATCCGAACGCGCCCGGCGGGCCAGATCATCTACGTGGACACGCCCGGGCTCCATCCCCCGCGCGGCAAGCTCGGGCGGTTCCTGGCGTCGACCGTGGCGCAGGCCCTGCAGGAGGTCGATGTCGTCATCCTCGTCGCCGATGCGACGGCGCCCGTGGATGCGAGCACGGAGGAAGCGTTCCAGGCGCTCCGATCCGTCACCGCGCCCGTCGTGCTGGCGCTGAACAAGGTCGACCTCGTCCCCGCCAAGACCAAGCTCCTGCCGCGTCTCGAGGCCTATGCCGCCCGTTACCCCTTTCGGGCGCTCGTGCCCATCTCGGCTAAGAACGGGACGGGCGTGGACCGGCTCGAGGCGGAGGCGCTCGGGCTCCTCCCCGTCGGCCCGGCGCTCTACCCGGTCGACACGGTGACCGACCAGCCGGAGACGTTTTTCGTCGCCGAGACGATCCGGGAGAAGCTCTTCCTGGCCATGCGGCAGGAGGTGCCGTACGCCTGCGCGGTCCGGGTCGAGGAGGTCGTCGAGCGGGGGCTGGATGCCCCGCTCTACATTCGCGGGGAGATCTTCGTCGAGCGCCCGTCCCAGAAGGGCATCGTCATCGGCGAGGGCGGGGCGATGCTCAAGCGGGTCGGCCAGGCCGCGCGGCGGGAGCTGGAGGCGTTCTTCGGAGTGCGGGTCTTTCTCGATCTCCGTGTCCGCGTGCGGCGGGACTGGCGGCAGGACGACCGGGCGCTGCGCGAGCTCGGCTTCCAGCGGACGTCCTGAGGCGCGGCCGCGGTGCCGCTCCTCCGGACTGAAGGGATCGTCCTCCAGGCCTGGGATCTGGGGGAGTACGATCGACTCGTCACGCTCTACACCCGGGAGCACGGGCGGCTCGCGGTCGTCGCTCGGGGCGCGCGCCGGCTCCGCTCGCGTTTCGCCGGGGCGCTGGAGCTCTTCACCTGGGGCGACGCGGTCGGCTTCGAGCGCGAGGGGCGCCCGCTGGTGCAGCTCGATCACTTCGACATCCGGCAGCCGTTCCGGCGGCTCCGCGACGATCTCGAATGCCTCGGGCAAGGGGCGCGGATGATCGAGGCGGTGTCGCGGCTCACGGCCGAGCGCGACGCGCAGCCCCTCTGCTTCGCGCTGCTCCTCCGGGGGCTCCGCGCGCTGGACGCGGGCGCGGCGCCGGCCCGCGTCCAGCTCGCCTTCGCGCTCCGGCTCCTCGACCTGCTCGGCCACCGGCCCCGGCTCGACCGGTGTGGACGCTGCGACCGACCGGTCAGCACGCAGGGGGTCGCGTTCGATGCGGTCGAGGGCAGCATGGTCTGCGGGTCTTGCCGTGCGGGCGGGCCGTTCCTCGCCCCGGCGGTGGCGGCGGCTCTCCGGGGGCTCCAGACGGCGTCGTGGGAGGCGCGCCTCGGCGCCCGGCTCGCGCCCGCCGTGGAGCAGGCGGCGGCCACGGTCCTCGACGACTACCTCGCGGCGCTGATCGGCGCCCCGCTCCGGGCGCCGCGCTTCCTGGCCCGGACACGCGCCCCGCACCCCCCCCTGCAGCCCCAAGGGTAGGCGAGGCCGCGGCCGGGCGCGGCCGTCAGGGCCGCGCCGCCTGGGCGCCGGCCGGCGGGGCCGGGGGGACGGCAAAATCCTCGACGGGCTGGCCCCGGAGCGCCGTGCGCATCACCGCGACCCAGATCGGCAGCGCGGCGCGCGCGCCGGTCTCGTCGTGGCCCAGGCTCCGGGGCCGATCGTAACCGACCCAGACCCCGGCCACGAGCGAGGGCGTGTAGCCCACGAACCACGCATTCGAGAAGTCGTTCGTCGTGCCCGTCTTGCCCGCGAGGGGCCGCTCGAGGACCCGCGCGCCGACCCCGCTGCCTCGCTCGACGACGCCGCGGAGCATCTGGGTCAGCCTGTTGGCGATGCCGGCGTCGATGGCTTCGCGTCCCTGCGGAATGTTCTCCTCGACGAGGCGGCCCTGCGCGTCGGTGACGTATCGGACCATGAGGGGCTCCATGTGGATGCCCTGGTTCGCGAAGGTGCCATAGGCCGCGGTGAGCTCGAGGAGCGTCACGTCGCCGCTGCCGAGCGCGAGCGTGAGGTCGTGCGGGAGGGGGCTCTGGATGCCGGCCCGCCGGGCCACGTCGATGACCGGGTTGACGCCGACCTGCTCGAGCAGCCGGATGGTCGGCACGTTGATCGACTCCTCGAGCGCTTGCTGGAGCGTGACCGGCCCGCGGAACTTGCCGTCGTAGTTCTCGGGCGCCCAGACCTTACCCGCGGACACGTAGCGGATCGGACTGTCGTCGAGGATCTCGGTCGGCGCATGGCCGGCCTCGAGCGCCGCCAGATAGACGAACGGCTTGAAGGCCGATCCCGGCTGACGATGCGCGTGGAGCGCGCGGTTGAACTCGGTCCGCGCGAAGTCGTCCCCTCCGATCAGAGCCTTGACGTAGCCGGTGGCGGCCTCGATCACCACGACCGCCCCCTCGGGCGGCACCACAGGGGCCGCGCTGCCCTTGCCCCGGGTGGCGGCGCGCGCGTCCTGCCGCCGGGCCAGGGACTGGAGTCCGTCGCGGAGGGCCTGTTCCGCCGCGCGCTGGAGGACCGGGTCGAGGGTCGTGTAGATGGCGAGACCGCTCTTGTAAAGGACGTCGCTCCCGTACTTCGCCTCGAGGCTCTGCTGGAGGTACTCGAGGAAGTACTGGCCGCTTCCCCGGCGGCGCTCCGAGGGGACGAGACCGAGCGGCGCCCGGTTGGTCGCCTTGGCCTCGGCCTCGCTGATGTACCCGTGCTCGAGCAGGCGTCCGACCACGATCGCCCGCCGCCGCTGGGCCAGCTCGGGGCGTTCGAAGGGCGAGTAGTTGCCCGGCGAGCGCGGGAGCGCCGCGAGCATGGCGGCCTCGGGCAGCGTGAGGTCCTGGACCGACTTGCCGAAGTACATCCGGGCCGCCGCCTCGACCCCGAAGGCGCCGTGGCCCATGTAGACCTGGTTGAGGTAGAGCTCGAGGAGCCGGTCCTTCGAATACCGCTTCTCGAGCTCGAACGCCAGCAGGGCTTCCTTGACCTTGCGGGAGAAGCTCCGGTCCGGCGTGAGGAACAGCACCTTGGCGAGCTGCTGGGTGATGGTGCTCCCGCCCTCCACGACGCGGCCATGGCGGAAGTTCGCGTAGGCGGCGCGGAGGATGCCCCGGACGTCGACCCCGAAGTGTGAGTAAAAGCGCGCGTCCTCGACCGCGATGATCGCGTTGCGCAGGGCCGGTGGGATTTGCTGGAACGGCACGAAGATGCGCTTCTCCGCCTGGAACTCGGTGAGGAACTCGTCGTCGGCCGCGTAGACCCGACTCCCGACACTCGGCGTGTACTCCTCCAGGGCCTTCGCCGGAGGGAGGTCGGTCGGCCAGTACACGTACGCGGCGACGGCGACGCCCGCGACCGCGAGGACCGCGAGGAGGAGCGGAGGCAGCAGGATCCATCGGACGACACGCCACGAGGGCCACGGGGGCCACGGGGGCCACGGGGGGACGAAGCGCGAGCGACGGCGACGGCTGCCGGGCGCAGCGCGCTGACCGGGCACGGAGGGACGACGGCGGCGGCGTGCGGACACGATGGCGCGAGACCTCCCGTGAAGCCTGGGGAACTCGCCCATTATACCCTCGGCCCTCCTGGACCTCCGTTGCTTGCGAGGGCCCGGGGCCTGTGCTACAACCCTCCCGCCATGGCCTCCTCCCCGCCCGTCGACGAGCAGCTCGCGCGGATCCGCCTCGGGACCGCCGCGATCGTCAGCGAGGACGAGCTGCGGGGGAAGCTCGAGCGCGCGCGGCATGCGGGCGCGCCCCTCCGGGTCAAGGTCGGCTTCGACCCGACCGCGCCGGACCTGCATCTCGGGCACACCGTCGTCATCCAGAAGATGCGGCAGTTCCAGGACCTCGGGCACACGGTCTACTTCGTGATCGGCGATTTCACCGGGCTGATCGGCGACCCGACGGGGAAGTCCGAGACGCGAAAGCCGCTCACCCGGGCCGAGGTCGAGGCCAACGCCCAGACGTACCGCGACCAGGTGTTCAAGATCCTCGACCCCGAGCGGACCCGCGTGGTCTTCAACTCCGCGTGGCTCGCCCCGCTGAGGGCGGAGGACGTGATCCGCATGACCGCGCAGGTCACGGTGGCGCGCCTCCTCTCCCGCGAGGACTTCGCCACGCGCTACGAGGCGGAGCGCCCGATCCACCTCCACGAGTTCCTGTATCCCTTGTTCCAGGCCCAGGACTCGGTGGCGCTCGAGACGGACGTGGAGATGGGCGGCACCGACCAGACTTTCAATCTCCTGGTGGGGCGCGACCTCCAGCGGGCGGTCGGGCAGGAGCCCCAGATCTCCATCACGATGCCGATCCTGGTGGGCACCGACGGCGTCCAGAAGATGTCGAAGAGCCTCGGGAACTACATCGGGATCACCGAGCCGCCCGCCGAGATGTACGGCAAGCTCATGTCCGTCTCCGATGCCGTCATGCTCGCGTACTACCCGCTGGTGAGCGGTCTCGGGCCTACCGAGGTGGAGGCGGTGACGGCCGGAGTCCAGGGCGGATCGCTCCACCCCATGGAGGCGAAGAAGCGGCTGGCCCAGCTCGTCGTCGCCCGCTTTCATGGAGCGGCGGCGGCCCAGGCCGCCGATGACGCCTTCGTCCGGCAGTATCAGGCCCGGGAAGTGCCCGACGCGGTGCGCGAGGTCACCTACCCCGTGTCCCCACCCGGGACTCCGGTGCGGGTCTTCGAGGTCGTTCTGGCCACGCAGCTCGCCTCCTCGGCTAGCGAGGCGCGCCGGCTGACGCAGCAGGGTGGGATCCGCATCGATGGGGTACGGGTCGAAGATCC
>JBGQGN010000229.1:0-6425 GCA_041497395.1 Methylomirabilia bacterium | reverse complement strand
GGGGTGATCGAGATCCTCGACCACTACGGCGTCGACCTGAAGGGTGCGGAGGCCGTGGTGGTGGGCCGCTCGCGCATCGTGGGGAAGCCGCTGGCGCAGCTCCTCCTCGGCCGCCACGCGACCGTCACGATGTGTCACACGCGGACGCGCGACCTCGCCGCTCACACGCAGCGCGCCGAGATCCTCGCGGTCGCGGCCGGCCGGCCGGCGGTGGTGACCGGGGATATGGTCCGGTCCAACGCCGTCGTGGTGGACGTCGGCGTGAACAGGCTCGCGAACGGGAAGCTCGCCGGGGACGTGGACTTCGCCACCGTGAGTCCGCGGGTGCGCGCGATCACGCCGGTGCCCGGCGGTGTGGGACCGATGACGATCGCGATGCTGATGCGGAACACGCTCGACGCCGCCCGCCGCCAGACGGGGCTGGGCTGAGCCGATGGCCGTCCTGCCTCTTCCGATGCCGGACGCCGGCCGTCGGGTCTTCACGGTCTCGGAGCTGACCCGCGCGGTCAAGGACACCCTCGAGGGGCGCTTCGGCGGGCTCTGGGTCGAGGGAGAGATCTCGAACCTCCGGGTGCACAGCTCGGGGCACGTCTACTTCACGCTGAAGGACGAGGAGGCCCAGATGCGGGCCGTCCTCTTCCGGGGCCGCATGCGGCGGGTCCGCTTCGAGCCGGCCGACGGGCTCCACGTGCTCGCCTTCGGTCGACTCGACGTCTACGCGGTACGGGGCGAGTACCAGCTCGTGTGCGAGGTGCTGGAGCCGAAGGGCCTGGGCGCGCTCCAGCTCGCCTTCGAGCAGCTGAAGGCCCGCCTCGCCGCCGAGGGGCTCTTCGACCCCGCACGGAAGCGCGCGCTGCCGACGCTCCCGCGGCGCGTCGGGCTCGTCACGTCGCCGACGGGAGCGGCTGTCCGGGACTTCCTCCGGGTCGTCACCCGGCGCTTCGCGGGCCTCCAGGTCCTCGTGTGCCCCGTCCGCGTCCAGGGTGACACCGCGGCCGGCGAGATCGCCGAAGCGCTCGGGACGCTCAACCGGCTGGGCGACCTCGACGTGATCGTGCTGGCCCGCGGCGGCGGGTCGCTCGAGGACCTCTGGGCGTTCAACGAGGAGGCCGTCGCGCGGGCGATCGCGGCGTCGAAGATCCCGGTGATCTCCGCGGTCGGGCACGAGACCGACGTGACGATCGCCGACTTCGTGGCCGACCTGAGAGCGCCGACGCCGTCCGCCGCGGCCGAGCTGGTCGTCCGGGAGAAGACCGAGCTCGTGCGCCAGGTGGCGGCGCTCCGCGCGCGGCTCGGGCAGGCGATCGGCCAGCGCACCGGGCGCCTCGCCGACCGGCTCGCCGACTTCCGCCGCCGGCGCGTCCTGACGGACCCCGGCCGCCCGCTGCGGGACTGGGCGCGGCGTGCGGACGACCTCGGCACCCGCCTCGGCCGCGGGATGGCCCGCCACGATGCGCGCGCACGCGAGCGGCTCGGCCGGGCCGCGCGGGCGCTCCGGCCCGCCCTCCTCGGCGCGCCCGTGCGTCACCGGCGAGAGCTTGCCGGCCAGCTCGGGGGGCCGGCTCGAGCGCGCGCTCCGCGGCGAGACCGCCCGCCGCCGGCGCGCCGTGGAGGCGCTGGCCGCGCGACTCGACGGCCTGAGCCCGCTGGCCTGCCTCGCCCGGGGCTATGCGATCGCCGTCTCGCCCTCCGGCGAGGTGCTGACGCGCGCGGACCGCGTGCGGATCGGCGAGCGCGTCAAGGTGCGGCTCCACGAGGGAAGCCTGGGCTGCCGGGTCGAGGACGTGGACCGCCCTGGCGCGCCGGCGGGACCGGGACGTGGAGAGAGCGATGCCCGCCACGCCTGAGCCGGCCGCGGCGCGCGAGGACGGCCCGAAGTTCGAGGCGGCGATGGCGCGTCTCGAGGAGATCGTCCACGCGCTCGAGGCCGGCAACCTGTCGCTCGACGACTCCCTGCGCGTCTTCGAGGAAGGGACCGGGCTCCTGCGCCTGTGCACCCGGCGCCTCGAGGAGGCGGAGCGGCGGATCGAGATCCTGATGCAGGACGAGGGAGGGACGCGGGCCGAGCCGTTCCGCTGGGAGGAGGGGCAGGGGTGAATTTCGATCTCGAGGGCTACTTCGCGGGGCGCCGGCGCGCCGTGGACGAGGCGCTCGAGCGGTATCTGCCTCCGGTGACCGCCCCCCCGGCGGTCATCCACGAGGCGATGCGGTACAGCGTCTTCGCGGGCGGCAAGCGTCTCCGCCCCATCCTGGTGATCGCGGGCGCCGAGGCGGTGGGCGGCCAGATGGACGACGTCATGCCCACCGCCTGCTGCTTCGAGCTGATCCACACCTACTCCCTGGTCCACGACGACCTGCCCGCCATGGATGACGACGACTACCGCCGCGGGCGCCTCACGAACCACAAGGTCTTCGGCGAGGCGATCGCCGTTCTCGCCGGGGACGCGCTCCTCACCCACGCGCTCGGTCTCGTCGCCGTCAACTTCGGCCTGGGCAAGGCGGCGCCCGAGGTGTTCCCCCGGGTCCTCGCCGAGATCACCGGAGCTGCCGGCACCGACGGGATGGTCGGGGGCCAGGTCGTGGACGTGCAGTCCGAGGGGAAGGCGGTTCCGGCCGAGACGCTCGAGTACATCCACACGCGGAAGACCGCGGCCCTCATCCGGGGCGCTCTCCGGTCGGGCGCGCTCCTGGCCGGCGCCTCGGAGCCCGCGCTGGCGGCGCTCACGGCGTACGGCGACCGGATCGGCCTCACCTTCCAGATCGTGGACGACATCCTCGACGTCGAGGGCTCGCTCGAGACGCTCGGCAAGACGGCGGGGAAGGACGAACGGCAGCAGAAGATCACCTACCCGGGACTTCACGGTCTCCCGGCGTCCAAGGCGCGGGCGGCCGCGCTCACCCGGGAGGCCCATGCCGCCCTCGCGCCTCTCGGGCCGGCGGCGGAGCCGCTTCGCGCCCTGGCCGACTTCATCCTGAACCGGCGGGCCTGAAGGACCGTGAGCCAGTTGCCGGGTCGCCGGCCGCAGGGAGACACCTGACGTGGCCGAGATCGTCGACGTCCACGCCCGCGAGATCCTCGACTCCCGCGGGAACCCCACCCTCGAGGTGGAGGTGCACCTGGACAGCGGCGCCGAGGGTCGCGCGGCGGTGCCGTCGGGCGCCTCGACCGGCAGCGCCGAGGCCCTCGAGCTTCGCGACGACGACCGGCGGCGCTTCGGTGGCAAGGGGGTGCTGCAGGCCGTGCGCAACGTGGAGCGCGTGATCGCCCCCGAGGTCAAGGGCATGGACGCGGCCGAGCAGGCCCTGATCGACCGCACGCTCTGCCAGCTCGACGGCACGCCCCAGAAGGAGACGCTGGGCGCCAACGCGATCCTCGGTGTGTCCCTCGCCTGCGCGCGCGCCGCCGCGGACGACCTCGGGATCCCGCTCTTCCGCTACCTGGGCGGGCCGAATGCCCGGACGCTCCCGCTCCCCCTGATGAACGTGATCAACGGGGGCGCCCACGCCGACAACCGGCTCGACATTCAGGAGTTCATGCTGGTCCCGGCCGGGCTGCCGTCGTTCTCGGAGGCGCTGCGAGCGGGGTCGGAGATCTTCCACGCGCTCAAGCGCCTCCTGCGGGAGCAGAAGCACGTGACCGGCGTCGGGGACGAGGGCGGGTTCGCACCCGATCTGCCGGGGGCCGAGGCTGCGCTCGGCGTGCTCGTCCGCGCCATCGAGGCGGCCGGCTACCGCCCGGGCGAGGACGTGTGGCTGGCCCTCGACGTCGCGGCGACCGAGCTCTGGCGCGAGGGCCGCTATCAGGCGCCCGGTGAGGGCGCGACCTGGGCGACGGACGAGCTCATCGGCTTCTACGAGCGGCTCGCCGACCGGTTTCCTCTGGTGTCGATCGAGGACGGCCTCCGCGAGGACGACTGGGACGGCTGGATCGCGCTGACCGAGCGCCTCGGCGGCCGGCTCCAGCTCGTCGGCGACGACCTCTTCGTGACGAGCGCGGAGCGCCTCGCGGAGGGCATCCGGCGCGGGGCCGCCAACGCGATCCTGATCAAGGTGAACCAGATCGGCACGCTGACGGAGACGCTCGACGCCGTCGAGCTGGCGAAGTCGGCGGGCTACGGGGTCGTCGTCTCCCACCGCTCGGGGGAGACCGAGGATACCTTCATCGCGGACCTCGCCGTCGCCGTCAACGCAGGCCAGATCAAGACTGGGTCCCTCTCCCGGAGCGATCGCGTGGCCAAGTACAACCAGCTGCTCCGGATCGAGGAGTGGCTCGGGGAGACCGCCCGCTGGCCGGGCACGGCGACCCTCCCGGGGCGCCCCTGATGAACCTGAACCACTCACACCGTCGCCAAGCGAAGGACCAATGTGGTGGGGGGGTGTGGGGCCACAGGCCGCCACAGGCCGAAGGCCGTTCGATCAAGGCCGTCGACCGGATCGGCGCCGCTCTGTTCCACGGCCTTCGGCCTGTGGCCCACGACGAAGCATGACGCGTCTCACGCGTCCCGGGTGGATCGTGGTCGGGGCGCTCCTCATCCTCGCGGTGATGGCGGTCTTCGGCGACAACGGGGTGCTTGCCCTGAGGCGCCTCCGCGGCGAGGTCGACACCCTCGTCCGCGAGGTGCGGACGCTCGAAGCCGAGAACGAGCGCCTGTCCCGGGCGATCTCCGAGCTGCAGGAAGACCCGGCCGTCATCGAGCGGATTGCCCGAGAAGAGCTCGGACTGGTCCGGCCCGGCGAGCGGGTGCTGCGCTTCCCGCGCAGCGCCCGGCCCGGCGAGCCGGTCCCGGCACTCCCGTCGTCTCCGCCGCGGTCGCCGTAGCCGCGGCGGACCGACGCTTCGAGGAGACTGATGCGCTGGACGTGGTTCGAGCCGTACGCGGGCTGGCTCTTCCTCGCCTCCCTGCTCTTCAACCTCCGGGCCGCCTGGAAGCTCGCGATCGACTGGGCCGGGATGCTGACGACCGTCCGGTTCGTCCGGGCCGGCTACGCGCGCCGCGGGGAGCTCCCGTCGGAGGAGACCCTCAGGGCGCGAGCCGGCGCCCCCGTGTTCCTGACGCTCGTCGCCGCCTACCAGGAGCCCGGGATCGCGGCGACGATGCGAGGGCTCCTCGCCCTCCGGTACCCTGGCGAGCGCGCGCGGTACGTCGTCGTCACGAAGGCGGGCGAGGACGCCCTGCCCCACCCGGCGATGCCGGAGAGCACGGGGACGCTCTGCCAGCAGTTCCTCGGGGACCTGCCGGCCTATGACGCCAAGCGGCTCGTGCATCTCGTCCTGCCCGGGCCCGGGCGCAAGGCCGAGCAGCTCAACTGGGCGCTCCGGCCCGACGCGCTCGCCCAGGTTCTCGAGGCCGACGCCGCCGATCCGTCGCGGGTGTTCGTCGGCGTGTTCGACGCCGACTCGGTTCCCGATCCCGACACGCTCCGCTGGATCGCCGGCGAGGAGCTCGCGGGCCGGGGGGCGCTCGCCTACCAGGGCGTGACGCTGTCGCTCGCGAACTGGGGCGCGCTCGGGATCCGCGGCCGGATCTGCGCCATCCAGCAGTCATCCATCTTCACGCGCGTGTCGCTGGCGCGCCTCGTCAACGAGGTCCGGCGCATCCGCCTCATCGATCGTGTGACGGCCCGGATTCCGGGGTGGGCGGGCCGGTGGGCCCGGCCGGCGCTCGAGTTCTGCATCCGCCGTTCCCAGATCTGCCTCGGACACCATCAGTTCATCCGGCTCGACGTGCTTCAGGATCTCGGGGGATTCCCGACCGGCGGGGCGACGGAGGACTCGACGCTCGGGTACATGCTCGGCGCGCGGAGAATCCTGATCCGCCCGATGCCGATGATCGAGCTGACGGACTTGCCGGAGACGAAGGAGAAGATCGTCCGCCAGAGCGCGCGCTGGTACCAGGGCGTGCTCGATGACGTCGCCTACCTCCGGGCGACGTGGCGCGCCGCGCCGACGGCGTTCAACCTCGCTCAGCTGATCCGTCACGTCGTCAACAAGGTCGTGGAGTGGCCCATCGCCGCGTTCGTCTACCCGGGCATGGGATACCTCGGCTGGCACTTCGCCTACGCGTACCGGCAGGATCAGCCGCTGCTCTTCTTCGTCGCGGTGGCGGCGCCCACGCTGTCCCTCGGGCTCACCATCTGGGTCGGCGGGGTGGTGACGCAGCGCGAGGTGCAGGCCATGGAGCCGTACCTGCCCCGGCCCACCCCGCTCGGCTGGCGGAACTGGGGCGAGTGGCTTCTCGCCACGTTTCGCTGCCAGACCTACTGGCTCCTCGCCACGCGCGCCGCGTGGCGGGTCCTGTGGCAGACCGCGCGCGCCGGCCGCTACGAGCCGAGCAAGACGGACCGGGTGACGCGGGTGGCGGGCGGGCAGGGCTGGCTCGATCGCGTGGTCGGGGACCGGCTGGGTCGCTGATGCGGACCCGAGC
>JBGQGN010000228.1:0-6447 GCA_041497395.1 Methylomirabilia bacterium | reverse complement strand
GATCTCCTCGCGCGAGTGGGCGGGAAGTTCTGGGGCGAGGGGCCCGGCGAGTTCATCGCCCCGCACGGCGTGGTCATGGATTCGCACGGGGACTTCTACGTCGCCGAGGTCGCGTTCACGGCCAAGGGCCGCCACGAGACCCCGCCCCGGGAGATCCGAAGCCTCCAGAAGTTCGCGCTCGGCCGCGGTTAGGCCGCATCGCACCCTCGTTTCCCGCCGGCCGATCGTCCGGCCGGCGGGAGACCGGGGCTATCGCCCAACTTCCTCGAGGAGCGTGTCCGCCGCCCGGCGGACGTGCGTCGCGAGATCCGGCTCGCTCGCGGCGTCCAGTCGGTCGGCCACGGCCAGGACGTGCTCGAGGTCACCCGCGTCCTGGGCCTGGTGGAAGGCCAGGAGGTACGCCTTCCCGGCTGTCAGGGGCTGGCCGCCCAGGGTGGCCGTCAGCTGACCGGCCGCCAGCTCGTCACCCGTCTGGACCAGCACGGTCCAAACCTCTGCTGTCTGACCTTCCTGGCGGGGCGTTCCCGCCACAAGGCCAAGCCCGATCGCTGCCGTGAACGCGGCGATGACGAGCCACCCAGGCCTCCGAACCGAGAACCATGATCCACGGTGTGCCATGCCCACGCCCTCCTTTGTAGGTCGTGCCTACACCCGTAGGTAGAGCAAAGGCAATGCCTGAGACGAGTCTCCGTAACTTAGCGTGACACAAGGATGATCGACGAAGTCAGTGTAGCCGAGATGGTACGGGCGCGGGCCTCTCGGATACGGGGGCGGTGTCCTAGCGTGGTGGCAGGGTACCCGTGAGGTGTGCGACTACATCCGCGTCGGCCGGCGGCATCGGAAGGGCGCCGAGCTCGCGGGGCGTCACCCAGCGGTAGGGCTGGCCCTCGCGGGGCTCGATCCGGCCTTGACGGATCCGGCAGCGGAAGAAGTGGAGGAGCACGCACCGATCCGGATAGGCCCACGGGACGACCGCGAGCCGGTGGCCCACGCGGATCCGGACCCCCAGCTCCTCGTCGAGCTCGCGGGCCAGGCACGCCTCGAGCGACTCGCCGGGCTCGCGCTTCCCTCCGGGAAACTCCCAGAGCCCGCCGAGATGCTTCGCCGGGTCGCGCCGCGTCACGAGGAGGCGCCCAGCGCGTTCGACGACCGCCGCGGTCACCTCCACCACGGGGAAGCCGGCGCGCGCGGCCAGCTCTCCGAAGAGTGCGAGAAGCGAGGCGCGGTAGGTCGGCCACACGCCGGGGTGCCGGCTCGCGTTCGCCGGGTGGAGGAGGACCACTACCTCTCGCCCGCCGGCTCGGTAGCGCCGCCCGTGGTCGTCCGGGAGACGCACGGGCTGATCCAGCACCGCGCGCGCGGCGACTGCCCCCACGGCCACCACGACCTCCGGGCGGAGCGCCTCGAGCTCGGCGGCGAGGAACGGCCGGCATCGGCGAGCCTCGCTCGCGAGCGGGCTGCGGTTTCCCCGGCGGCCGCTCCCGCGGGTCCGGGCCGCGGGCCAGCACTTGACGGCGTTGGTCAGATAGAAGAGGTCCTCGAGGTCGAGCCCGAGACGCCGGATCTCGCGGCGCAGGAGCATTCCGCCGGCGCCGGTCCACTGTCGCCCGTTCTCGATGCTGGCGATTCCCGGAGCCTCGCCGACGAGGGCGAACCGGGCGTCGCGCCGGCCGAGGGCGCTCGCCGGGAACTTCCGCCAGCCTCGCATCGTCGGGCACGCGCGGCACGCCGCGACCCGGCGGAGCGCTCGCGCGAGCGAGGGTGGCGGCGGCCCGGGGGGCCGCTTCGGCGAAGCCTGGCGCCGCGTCAGCTGGCGTCCCAGGGGTACGCGCGGCAGAAGCGCCGCATCGGGCAGGGGAGGCAGAGCGGCTTCCTCGCGGTGCACCAGGTCGCCCCGAAGTCCATGAGGGCCTGGTTGAAGTCGTACACCCGCGCACGCGGGAGGATCCGCTCGGCCAGCGCCCACAGAGCTGCCGTCGAGACGCGGCGGCCGTCCTGACCGTGGAAGACGCGGCCGAGGACGCGCCGGACGTTGGTGTCGAGGATGGGGGCGCGCGCCCCGTAGGCGAACGACCTCACCGCTCCCGCCGTGTACCGCCCGATTCCCTTCATCGCGCGGAGAGCCTTGTCGTCGACCGGGAGGCGGCCACCGTAGCGCGCGACCGTCTCTCGCGCGATGCCGTGGAGGTGCACCGGGCGAATGTTGTAGCCGAGGGGGTACCACGTGCGTGTGACGTCGGCGACGTCCGCCGTGGCTAGCGCCTCGAGCGTCGGGTAGCGACCGAGGAACTCGTGGTACTTCGGGATGACGCGGTCCACCTGCGTCTGCTGGAGCATGATCTCCGAGACCAGCACGTGATAGGGGTCGCGCGTCCGGCGCCAGGGCAGGTCGCGCTGGTGCCGCGCGTACCAGCGCAGGAGGCCCTCCCGGAAACGCCGGAGCGCCCGGGCGTCGGGAATCGAGCGGGCTGGGCGCCCACTGGCGGGCTTCCGTGGCACGGCCCCGATTATAGCGGGCCGTCGCGCCTGGAATGGGGCTGGCTCACTCAATCCGCCCGGAGCACGGCGCGCGCGGATTCGCGGGCCTTCGGGGCGCCCACGGCGAGTGTCCGGCGTCGGGTGTTCGTTGACGCACCGTCATGTAGCTATTAGAATAGCGCTCAGGTCGAACGCCTCAGGAGGTCTGGTATGAGGGTCGCGAACACGGTGGAGCTCAAGAACAAGACGAACGCGCTGCTTCGCGAGGTCCGGAATGGCGAGCCGGTGATCATCACCCACCGGGGGAAGCCAGCCGCTGCGCTCACGCCGCTGGGCGAGGATGATCTGGAGGACTTCGTCCTTCAGCACAGCCCCAAGATCAGCAAACTTCTTGCCGAGGCGGAGGCCGACCGAAGGGCCGGCCGCGTCACGCCGTTGGTGGACTACCTAGCCAAGCGCCGCGCTCGTTGACCACGGCCTTCACCGTCCAGCTCACGCGGGCCGGGGCGCGAGACCTGGACCGTATCCCCAGGGCACACCGCGATCAGGTCATCGAGGACATCCAGGGCCTGCAGCAGAGCCCGTTGGGCCCTCCTCCACGGATCAAGCGGCTCGGTGGGCTTTCGTCTCCTCTGTTTCGCCTCCGGTCGGGGGACTATCGCATTCTCTACCGGGTCGACGACACGCTGGCCACGGTGATGCGGGTGATCAACCGCCGAGACCTCGATCGAACCCTTCGTCAGCTCGGGCTCGCCTCTTCCTGACGCATTCGGGCTCGGCCCCAGGCTCGGTGAGCGGGCGGCGGCGCCCCGGGGACGGATCGAGGCAGCGACCGGTCTGGACGCCGCCCCGCGGTGACGCTCCTGACGGGGCCAGCGGGGGGGCCGGTATAATGCAGGCGCACTGGACGAGCGGACTATGAGCGAGCGACTCCCTCTTCACGACGCCCACGAGCGCCTCGGCGCGCGCTTCGCCGAGGCCGACGGACTCCCGGTTCCGCTGGACTACGGGGATCCGGCCGCCGAGCACGAGGCCGTACGCGAGCGGGCGGGCCTGATCGACCGCTCCGAGCGCGGGAAGATCGAGGTCACCGGGAAGGACCGCGCGACCTTCCTCCACGGGCTCGTCTCGAACGACGTCAAGGGTCTCGCCCCCGGACAGGGTTGCGAGACGGCCCTCCTCGACGTCCACGGGAAGGTTACCGCGCTCCTCGTGATCCACTGCAGGCCCGACCGCCTGGTGCTCGAGACGGACCGCCCGCTGGCCGGGCCGCTCTTGGCCGCGATCGACCGCTATCTCTTTTCCGAGCGGGCCGAGCTGGAGGACGTGACGCCCGCGTGGGGGATCCTCACCGTCGCGGGTCCGGCCGCCCGCAAGACCGTGGAGCAGGCAGTCGGCGCGGCCGTGCCCGACCTCTCCCGCTGGCAGCACGTGATCATGCCCTGGGAGGGGACGGAGATCCGCGTCGTCCGAACGGACGAGACCGGGGACGAAGGCTACGACCTCTGGGCGTCCACGGATGGGCTTGAGCGGCTCTGGGAGCGGCTCCGGGAGTCGGGCGCCCGGCCGGTCGGACGCGTGGCGTGGGAGGTGCTGCGGGTGGAGGCGGGGGTCGTTCGCTACGGCGTGGACGTGGACGCGGCGACGCTCCTCCTCGAAGCGCCCCTTCCCGAGTCCTACTCCCTCAACAAGGGCTGCTACCTCGGTCAGGAAGTCATCGCGCGGATCACCTACCGGGGTCACGTGAACCGGAAGATCGTCGGCTTCCGCTTCGCGGGCGCGCGGGTGCCTCCGGCCGGCGCGCCGGTCCTGGTCGAGGGGAAAGAAGTCGGGCGGATCACGAGCGCCGTCCTCTCGCCAGCCCTCGGGATCGCGCTGGCCCTCGGGTTCCTGCGCCGGGAGCACCACGAGCCCGGGACGCGGGTCGAGGTGCAGGACGGAGGCGAGTCGCTCTCGGCCGAGGTCGCGACGCTGCCATTTTACCGGCGGACCCCGGCGGCGTGAGCCAGACGACGCCCCACGCCCAGGACGGGGACCGAACGCCCAACCGGCTGGCGGGCGAGACGAGCCCGTACCTTCTCCAGCACCAGTACAACCCGGTCGACTGGTACCCCTGGGGTCCGGAGGCGTTCGAGCGGGCGCGCCGCGAGGACAGGCCGCTACTCCTTTCCGTCGGCTACTCGGCCTGTCACTGGTGCCATGTCATGGAGCGCGAGTCGTTCGAGGACCCCGCGATCGCGGGGCTGATGAACCAGCGCTTCGTCAACATCAAGGTCGACCGTGAGGAGCGCCCGGACGTCGACTCGATCTACATGCAGGCCGTCCAGGCGATGACGGGCCGCGGCGGCTGGCCGATGACCGTGTTCCTCACGCCGGCCGGCGTCCCCTTCTATGGCGGCACGTACTTTCCTCCGGGAGACCGTCACGGGCTGCCAGGATTTCCGCGGGTCCTCGAGGCCGTGGCCGAGTTCTATCGCGAGAAGCGCGGCGAGGCGACCCAGGTCGGCCAGGAGCTCCTCGAGCGACTCCGTCAGGGCGAGCGCGTCCGGGCTGGCGGGGACGTCCTCACCCCTTCCATGCTCGACGCCGCCTACCAGGGCCTCCGGACCGAGTTCGATGCTCGCTACGGAGGGCTTGGACGGGCGCCTAAGTTCCCGCAGCCGATGGCGTTCGACTTCCTCCTTCGCTACTGGCGCCGGCGAGACTTGCCGGAGGCTCTCCAGATGATTCGCCAGACCCTCACGAGCATGGCCAGGGGCGGCATCTACGACCAGCTGGGAGGCGGGTTCCACCGCTACTCGGTCGACCAGGTGTGGCTGGTGCCCCACTTCGAGAAGATGCTCTACGACCAGGCGCAGCTGGCGCTCCTCTACCTCCAGGCCTGGCAGGCGACGGGCGATCCCGAGTACCGTCGCGTGGCCGAGGAGACGCTCGACTACGTCATCCGCGAGATGACTCACCCCGAAGGTGGCTTCTACTCCACACAGGATGCGGACTCGGAAGGGGAGGAGGGGAAGTTCTTCCTCTGGGACCTGGCGGAGATCGAGGCGCTGCTCGACCCCGAGACCGCCCGCGTCGCCCTCCACTACTGGGGTGTGGCCGACGGGCCCAACTTCGAGGGCCGGAGCATCCTCCATGTTCCGCGCGATCCGGATGAGGTGGCGGCAGCGCTCGGGCTCACGCCGGGCAGGGCCAGGGAGCTCCTTCGCTGGGCTCGCGCTACGCTCTTCGCGCACCGCGAGGGGCGGATCAAGCCCGGCCGGGACGAGAAGGTGCTGTCGGGCTGGAATGGCATGATGCTCCGGGCCTTCGCCGAGGCGTCCGGCGCCCTGGGACGCCCCGACTACCTCGAGGTGGCCGAGCGGAACGCCGGGTTCCTCCTGTCCGCCCTCGTCGTGAACGGCCGGCTCCTCCGGACCTGGAAGGACGGTCGGGCGAAGCTCCTCGGGTATCTGGAGGACCACGCGATGGTGGTCGACGGACTCCTCGCGCTCCACGAGGTGACGCTCGATCAGCGGTGGCTCGGCGCGGCGCGCGGGCTGGCCGGCGCGATGGTGGACCTCTTCTGGGACCCCGAGGCAGAGGGGTTCTTCGACACGGGGCGGGATCACGAGACCCTCGTCGTCCGGCCGCGGAGTCTCTTCGATTCGGCGGTGCCCTGCGGCTCGTCGGTGGCGGCCGACGTCCTGCTCCGTCTCGCGGTCCTAACCGGGGACGCGGATCTCGAGCAGCGCGGCGTGGCGACCATCCGGTCGGTCGCACCTCTCATGGGACGGTACCCCTCGGGCTTCGGGCGATTCCTGGCGGCGCTGGATTTCCATCTCGGATCTCCCGTCGAGGTGGCCGTCGTGTGGGCAGGGGGTGGCCCTTTGGCCGACCGGAAACCCCTTCTCGCCCCACTTCTGGCGGAGGTGTTTCGCCGCTACCTCCCCAACCGGGTCCTCACCGGGGGAGTGGAGGGGGCCGGGG
>JBGQGN010000227.1:0-6459 GCA_041497395.1 Methylomirabilia bacterium | reverse complement strand
TAGGTGCGGGTCGACGCATAGAAGGAGATGCGCGACCGGACGTCCCGGATCCTCTCCTCCAAGAGCGCGGGCGTGGCTGCCGTCGCGATGAGCGGGCTCGGGATCAGGTCGAACCCCTTGAGGTCGCGTCCCGCCTTCTTCGCGCCCGCCTGCGCGCTCGGGACCATGACCTCGGCGATGTACTTCGGCGTGCAGATCGGATGGGGCCGGAACCCCTGGCATAGCTCTCCGGCCAGCCGGCACATCCCCGTGTTGACGGCGGCGAGCTGGATGGGGATATCCGGGTAATCGATCGGGCCGGGGTCGAACAGCGGGACCATGAGCGAGAGTTTGTAGTGCTCGCCCTGGAAGTCCAGGGGCACGCGGTTCTGCCAGCAGTTCCAGACGGCGCGAACGGCGAGGACGTATTCTCGCATGCGTGGCAGCGGCGGCGCCCACGTCATGCCGAAGCGCCGCTCGATGTGGCCCTTCACCTGGGGGCCGAGCCCCAGGACGAAGCGGCCCTTCGACAGCGACTGGACGTCCCAGGCCGTGAGGGCCGTGACCGTCGGACTGCGCGGGAATGCGATGACGACGGCAGTGGTGAGCCGGATGCGCTCCGTGCCCGCCGCGCCGAGCACGAGCGGGAGGTAGGGATCGTTCTTGGTTTCGCCGCTGACGAGGCCGTCGTATCCCAGCGCTTCGACCTCGCGGGCCATGTCGGGGACCTTGGACAGGTCGAGCCTCATGGACACGTCGCGCAGGCCGGGATCGACCTTGCCGATGGGGAGCAGCGTCTCAACTCTCATGGGTCCTCCTTACCGAGGTTGTGGGCCTGGTGCGGGGCCGTCGCCTTCGCGCGCCGGGCGGCGTCCGATCGGGCATTAGTGTGTCAGCCCGCTACTGCCCACCCGCGCCGGCTAGATCCGGTGCGGCGCGAGGCGCGCCTCGTCGAGCGCGACGCCGTGGCCGGGCCGCTCGGGCGCGATCGCCATGCCGTCTTCCATGCGCAGCTTCTCGGCGACGAAGCGGTCGAGGCCGAAGCCGTGGATCTCGAGATAGGAACGGTTGGGCGCCGCGGCGAGCAGGTGGACGGTGAGGTCGTGCACGCCGTGCGAGGTCACCGGCAGGTTGAAGGCCTCGGCGAGCCGGCAGATCTTCATGAACGCGGTGACGCCGCCGCAGTTGCTGACGTCCGGCTCGGGGAACGTGACTCCGCCGGCGGCGATCAGCTGCTTGAACTCCCACAGCGTGCGAAGGTTCTCGCCGGCCGCGATCGGGTGCCCGCCTTCGCGCACGATGCGCGCATGGCCGGCGACATCGTCGGGGATGGTCGGCTCCTCGAGCCACACAAGCCCGTACTCCCCTAGCGCGCGCGCCGCGCGGATCGCCTGGTCGGCGGACCAGCGCATGTTGGCGTCGGCCATCAACGGGAAGCCCTCGCCGAGGTGCCGGCGCATCGCGGCGACGCGCGCGACGTCCTCATGCAGGAGGTCGCGGCCGACCTTCATCTTGATCGCGCGAAAGCCCTGCGCGCGGAACTCGTCGCTCTGCGCCAGCAGGCGGTCGAGCGGGAGCTGCAGGTCGATGCCGCCGGCGTAGCACGGCACGCGCGGGTCGTAGCCGCCGAGATGGCGCCACAGCGGCTGGTTCGCGCGCTTCGCGGCCATGTCCCAGAGCGCGATGTCGACGGCGGAGATCGCCAGCACCGTCGGCCCGCCGCGGCCGCCGTAGTGCAGCGCCCACCACATCCGCTGCCACAGCACCTCGGTCAGCGTCGGGTCGGCGCCGGCGAGCAGCGGCGCGAGGTAGCGCTCGATCAGCACGTGGATCGCGAGCCCGCCGGCCCCGACCGTGTAGGTGTAGCCGAGCCCCTCGACGCCGTCGGAGTCGCGCAGCCGCGCGGTGACGAGCTCGAAATGCGTGATGTCGCCATGCGTCGAATCCGACAGCACGAGCGGAAGCGGGATGCGGAAGCAGGCGGAGGCGACGGATTCAAGGCGCGGCACGGGTCAAGTCCTCAGGACGACGGCCCCACGGGGGTCGAAGTACGGGTCCGGCCCTTCGGTCTCGATGATCCGGTCGATCGTGATGGCGCCCAGCGCCCGTCTCAGCATGGTTCCCTCTCAGTCTGGGACGGCGCTCACGGCGTCTGCGCGCCCCGCGTCCCGACGTACACGGCGTAGAGCGAGCTGGCCGCGGTGATGAACAGGCGGTTGCGCTTCGGCCCCCCGAAGGCGACGTTGGCGACGGTCTCGGGCACGCGGATCTTGCCGAGCAGCTCGCCGTCCGGGGCGATGCAGTGCACGCCGTCCTCCGCGCTCGTCCACACGTTGCCGTCGACGTCCACGCGGAACCCGTCGGGGATGCCGGCGTCGATCACGGCGAAGACCCGGCGGTTCCGCAGCAAGCCGTCGTCGCCCACGTCGAAGGCCAGGATGTGGTGCGGCCCGTCCAGGTCGTGGGACGCGCCGGAGTCAGCCACGTACAGGACGCGCTCGTCCGGCGAGAACGCGAGCCCGTTCGGCTTCACGATGTCCCCGCACACGGAGCGGAGCTCACCGGCGCGTGGGTCCACGCGGAAGACGTGGCAGGCGCCGATCTCGCTCGGCGCCTTGTTGCCGGTGAAGTCGCTCAGGATGCCGTAGTCCGGGTCGGTGAACCACACCGTGTCGTCGGACTTCACCACGATGTCGTTCGGGGAATTGAGCCGCTTGCCCAGGTAGCGATCGGCGAGCACGGTCTGGCGGCCGTCCAGCTCGGTGCGCACCACGCGCCGTCCGCCGCTCTCGCACGTGAGCAGCCGGCCCTGCCGATCGCGCGTGTTGCCGTTGGCGTGGTTGGAGGGCTCGCGATAGACGCTGGCCCCCTGCCCCTCGACCCAGCGCAGGATGCGGTTGCTCGGCACGTCGCTCAGGAGCAGGCACCCCGAGTCCGCGAACCACACCGGCCCCTCCGCCCAGCGCATGCCGGTGTGCAGCGTCTCGAGCCGCGCGTTGCCCACCACGTACGGCCGGAACCGGCGGTAGTTGACGACCTGATAGATGTCGTACACGTCAGCCTCTCCTTGTCAGGACTTGTCCTGCGCGCCGTCGGCCACCAGGACGGCACCGTTGACGTAGCTGGCCGCGTCGGAGGCGGCGAACACGATCACGTGCGCCAGCTCCTCCGGGGTCCCCCAGCGCGTCGCCCGCATGCCCTGGTTGGCGGACCACTCGTGACGCACCCGCTCCGCCTCCCCGGGGTCGAGGGGACGCTTGGCCATCTCGCGCTCCCACTTCGCGAATCGCTCCGGGGTCAGCACCAGACCCGGCACCACGCAATTCACGCGGATCCCGTGCGGCGCGAGCTCGCTCGCCAGCACTTTGGAAAACCGGATCTCGGCCGATTTCGCGGGGCCCGTGCAGGACGACAGGAACGGCGGATCGGTGACCTTGATGCCCGTCTCGCCGCTCACGTTGACGATGCGGCCGCCGCCCTGGCCGATCATCATCGGCACGACGCGCTGGCAGATGCGGAACTGGGCGAAGAAGTTGATCGCCATGCCGTACATCAGGTCCTCGTCCGTCACCTGGAGGAACGGCTTGTAGGTGCCGGTGCCCGCGTTGTTCACCAGGATGTCGACGCGCCCCAGCGTCCGCCGGATCGCCTCCGGCAGCGCGGCGATGTGGGTCGTGTCCGTGACGTCCATCGAGTGCGTCGCGATTGGCCGGCCTGTGCTGGCCAGGATATCGGCGGCCGCCTCGGCCAGCGCGGACTCCCGGCGGGCGGCGATCAGGACCCGCGCACCCTCGCGCGCGAACAGCCGCGCGGTCTCGAGCCCGATCCCCCTGCTGCCGCCGGTGACCACGACCGCCTTGCCGCTGAGCCCGAGCTCCATCGTCGCCGTCCCCTCCCTCTCAGGTCCCGAGATACGCTCGGCGCACGTCCTCGTTGTGGCGCAGGACCTCCGACGGCCCCTCGAGCTTGATGCGTCCGAGATCGATGACCGCGGTCCGCTGGGCCAAACCCATCGCCCATAGGGCGTTCTGCTCGGCCAGGATCACGGCCAGCCGCTCGGACTGCTGGATCTCGGCGATCAGCTGGCCGATGCGCTGCACGATCACCGGCGCCAGACCCAGCGACGGCTCGTCGACCAGGAACAGCCTGGGGCAGGACATCAGCGCACGCGCGATCGCCAGCATCTGCTGCTCGCCGCCGGAGAGCGAGCCGCAGAGCTGACCGGCACGCTCCTGCAGGCGCGGGAAGTACGTGTACATCTGCTCGAGCCGCGACCTGAACCGAGCCCGCGGGAGCGTGTACGCGCCGGTGCGCAGGTTGTCCAGCACCGAGAGCAGCGGGAACACGCGCCGCCCCTCCGGCGCGTAGCCGACGCCGCGCCGCACGACCTGTGACGGCTTCAGGCCGGTGATGTCCGCCCCGTTCATGCGCACGCGGCCACGCGAGACCGGGGCCATTCCCATGATCGCCTTGAGCGTGCTGCTCTTGCCCGCGCCGTTCGACCCGACCAGGGCCAGGGTCTCGCCCTCCTCCACGGTCAGGGAGATGCCGTGGGTGGCGCGCACGCTGCCGTAGCTGACGTCGACGTCCTCGAGCTCAAGCAGAGGCATTCTGCGTTCCCAGGTAGGCCTCGACCACGCGTGGATCCCGCGTGACCTCGCCCGGCGTGCCCGTGGCCAGCTCCGTCCCGTGATGGAGCACGACGATGCGGTGACACAGGTTCGTGATGAAGCGCATGTTGTGATCCACCACGATCAGCGACACCCCGTCGGTGTTGGTGCGCCGGATGACCTCGGCGACGTGAGCCGCCTCGTCGTGCGAGAGGCCGGCGGCGGGCTCGTCCAGCATCGCCAGGCGCGGGCGTGCGGCCAGGGCGATGCCCAGGCCCAGCACCTTCTGGTAGCCGTACGGCAGGTTCCGCGCCTCGACCTCGGCCACCTCGCCGAGCCCCAGCCAGACCAGGAGCTCGTCGATGGCCGCCCCGGCGCGCTTTTCGGCGGCCCGCGCGGCCCCGGTGCCCAGGAAGGCCGGCCAGAAGCCCGGGTAGATCGTCGTGAACGCGCCGAGGCGCACGTTCTCGCGCACCGTGCGCTCCTGGTAGACGGTGGTGGCCTGGAAGGTGCGGACCACCCCACGCCTGACGAGACGGTCGGGCCGCATCCCGGTGACGTCCTCGCCGGTGAGGGCGATGCGGCCGCTGTCGGGGCGCATCACGCCGGAGATGAGGTTGATGGCGGTCGTCTTGCCCGCGCCGTTCGGCCCGATGATGCCGAGGATCTCGCCCTGCTTCACCTCGAAGTCCAGTCGTTCGATGGCCTGGACGGCGCCGAAGCGCTTGGAGACTCCTCTGACCTCGAGCAGGACGCTCATGGGCCGTCCCGCTTCATGATCGGCCGGGTCGAGAGCAGGCGCCGGCCGATCTCGATCAGCCCGCCGGGCACGAACAGCATCACGAGCATGAGCACCACGCCGTAGAGCACCCGCTGGAGCTCGACCCAGCCGCGCAGGAACTCCGGCAGGGCCGTGAGGAACGCCGCCCCGATGAGCGGTCCGGCGAGGGCCCCCATGCCGCCGATCACGTTCATGACGAGGAGGTTCAGCGACTCGTTGAACGTGTAACTGCCGGGGGCGACGAACGTAATGAAGTGCGCCAGCAGGCTCCCCTGGAGTCCGACCAGGCCGCAGGCGATGACGAAGATCATCACCTTGAACCTCAAAATCGGCACGCCGCTCGACTGCGCCAGGCGCTCGCTCTCGCGGATCGAGTCGATGTAGCGGCCCGTCTGCGAGGAAAGGATGCGCGCGACGACGCCGACGCACATGGTCGCCATGGCGAGGGCGAAGTAGTAGTAGGCGCGCTTGTCCACGAGAAACGGGGACGGCGGCGGGATGCGGAAGATGCCGTCGGCGCCACCCGTCAGCGACTTCCACTCGTTGAGGACGAGCCGGACGACCTCGCCGAGCGTGAAGGTGATCAGGACGAAGTACACGCCCCGCAGCCGCAGCACGATCGGCCCGACCACCAGCGCCACGGCCGCCGGCACGAGGCCGCTCGCCACAAACGCCAGGGCGAACGGCCAGCCCAGGGTGGTGGTCAGCAGCGCCGAGGTGTAGCCGCCCAGGCCCATGAACGCCGCGTGGCACAGGGACAGGTGCCCGGTGCGCAGGATGAGGTGCAGGCTCGTCGCGCCGATGGTGTAGAGCAGCATCAGCGTGCCGATGTAGGCGAAGAACACATCGTGGATGAAGATCGGCCACACCACGAGCAGGACGCCGAGGACGCCGAGCCACAGCCAGCGCCGGCGCCGCAGGCCACCGCCGGCGTTCACGAGGAGCGCGCGGAGCACCATCGTCTGGGCTCAGCCCTCGGGGCTGCCGAGCAGGCCCCAGGGCCGAAGGACCAGCAAGAGGATGATGGCGCCGAAGGAGGTGAACTCCGCGACCGAAGCGCCGAAGAACGTGGCCAGGAAGCTCTCGGAC
>JBGQGN010000226.1:0-6459 GCA_041497395.1 Methylomirabilia bacterium | reverse complement strand
CCCGAAGCGCCGGGCGCCTAACCCCGACGGACACCAACAGACGAGGAGGATGTCCATGGCAGTTGCGACCAAGCCCGCCGGGGGTGCGGCGGTCCTCGACGAGACGGAGATGCTGATCTCGGGCAGCGAGGCTGTCGCCGAGGCCCTCACGCTGGCCGACATCGACGTCGTCACCGCGTATCCGATCCGGCCCTACGACACGGTGATGCAGGCGATCGCGAAGAAGATCGCCAACGGCAAGCTCATCGCCGAGTACATCGTCGCCGAGGGCGAGCACAGCCAGTTCGAGATCGTCAAGCACGCGTCCACCGTGGGCGCGCGCGTCTTCTGCGGGTCCTCCGGCGTGGGCTGGATGTACGCCATGGAGGCGATCACGGTCACCCCGGCCCTCCGGGTCCCCATGGTGGCCCTGGTGGGAAACCGCGCGCTGGACGATCCGGGCGCGTTTGGAGTGGAGCACAACGACGCCCTGTCCGTGCGTGACCTCGGGTGGCTCCTCGTGTGGATCGACACGTCGCAGGAGGCCCTCGACACGACGCTCATCGCGTATCGGGTCGCCGAGGATCGGCGGGTGTTCCTGCCGATCGCGATCTCGGCGGACGGCGCCTTCCTGACGCACTCCCAGACGATCACGCTGGTGCCTCCGCTGGAGCGAGTGCAGCGGTTCCTGCCGGCGTACAACCGGGGAGACCTCCTGCTCCACCCGGACAACCCGATCACGGTGGCGCCGCAGGTGAACGAGGACTGGGTCATCGAGATCCGGCGTCAGAACGACGAGGCCATCAAGCGCGCGTACACCGTCATCGAGGAGGCCTACGCCGACTTCCGCCACAAGTTCGGGCGCGGACCGGAGAATCCCTGGTTCGAGGAATACATGACGGAGGACGCCGAGATCATCCTGATGGGGATGGGGACCCTGTCCCTGCCCGTGAAGGTGGCGATCCGGAGCCTGCGTCAGCAAGGCAAGAAGGTCGGCCTGATCCGGTTGCGTTGGTTCCGGCCGTTCCCGTACGAGCAGCTGGCGAAGGCGCTCCGTCGCGCGAAGGCGATCGGGGTCATCGACCGGGACTACTCGTTCGGGTCGCCGTTTGGCTCGGGCGTCGTTGCCAACGAGGTGCGGGCGGCGCTCTACAACGCGGAGCACCGACCCCCGCTGATCGGCTTCATCTGCGGTCTCGGGGGGCGCGAGGTCACGCTCGAGGACGTGAACAAGGCGGTGGACATCTGCTACGCTGCGGCGAACGCGGGCCGGACGGAGCGGGCGACCTACTGGCTTGGTGTGCGCGAGTGACGGGGAGGGAGACCATGGCCGACGGCACGACGTTCACGAACGACACGCAGGTGCTCTCGCCCTTCAAGGGCGTCAAGAAGGTCACCATCGAGGAGTACTTCACCTCCGGCCACCGGACCTGCCAGGGCTGCGAGTCGGCCCTGGTCATGAAGCTCATGGTGAAGGCGGCCGGGCCGCGCACCATCGTGCTGGGCTCGACCGGGTGCATGTACGTCGCGAACACGACGTACTACACTACGCCGTGGGTGGTGCCGTGGATGCACACGCAGCTCGGCTCGTCGGGCTCGGCGGCGCTCGGGACGGCGGCCGGCCTCAAGTCGCTCATGAAGAAGGGGAAGATGAAGTCCGAGCCGATCAACGTCATCGCCTTCTGCGGCGACGGGGGCGGGGCGGACATGGGGCTCGGCGCCATCTCGGCCACCTTGACCCACAAGGAGTACAATTCCCTGATCCTGCTCTACGACAACGAGTCCTACGCCAACACCGACATCCAGGCGTCAGGAATGACGCCGTACGGCGCCCACACGACGTTCAGCCCGCCCGGATCGGTCAAGCGGATCATCCACACCCGCTGGAAGAAGAACATGGCGGGGATGCTGGCCGCCGGTCATCCGGAGTGCCGCTACGTGGCCACGGTGTGCGCCTCCTACGCCGTGGAGATGATGAACAGGGTGCGCCGGGCGCTGACCATCGGCGGGCCGACGTTCATCCATTCGCTCGATCCCTGCCCGAAGGGGTGGGACTACGACCCGATGCTCTCTCACGAGCTCGGCGAGCTGGCGGTGGAGACCGGCATCTTCCCCTTGTACGAGGTCGAGGACGGCGTCGTGAAGTACTACGGCAAGACCAAGTCCATCGTGGAAGGGCGGAAGCGGAAGCCGGTCCGGGAGTACCTGCTCAAGCAGGGCCGCTTCGCGCACTTCACCGAGGGGGACCTCGCGTACTTCCAGGCGAAGGTCGACGAGATGTGGGAGAACTGGGAGATCCCGGGCGTCGTGTCCTTCCGCAAGGCGCCATCTGTGATTCCGCTACCGACCTGAGGACGTGACACCGAGACGATGACCTTGCCGTCGTCGTCGGAGAGCAGGAGGGGCCGCCAGAGCGCTGGCGGCCCCTTTTTTGTCTCGAGCCCTGCCCACCGCTCGAACCCGGCCCATTCCTCCAATGAAGGAGGCTCCATGGCGCATCGAGTGATGACAGCCGCCATCGCGCTCTTGGGACTCGCCCTGCTGGGAGGTCTCGCCGTCTCTGTGGAGGCGTGGGAGCCGACCAAGCCGGTGGAGTTCGTCGTTCCCGCCGGGACGGGTGGCGGCGCGGACCAGATGGCGCGGCTGATCGCGCTCCTGGTGGAGAAGTACAAGCTCTCGCCGCGGCCGCTGATCGTGGTGAACAAGGCCGGCGGCGCCGGGGCTGAGGGATTCACCTCCGTGAAGGCCAAGGCCGGCGACGCCCACACGATCATCATCACCCTGTCGAACCTCTTCACCACCCCGCTCCACACCGGGGTGCCCTTCAACTGGAAGGGCCTGACGCCCGTCGCGCGGCTCGCGCTCGACGAATTCATCCTCTGGGTCAACACCGATCGTCCCGACAAGAAGGAGTTCAAGACCGTCAAGGACTACATCGCGGCAGTCAAGGAAGCGTCGGGCGGCGACAAGATGAAGATGGGTGGCACCGGGGCCGCGCAGGAAGACCAGATCATCACGATCCAGCTCGAGCAGGCGCTCGGGATCAAGTTCATCTACGTGCCGTTCAAGGGGGGCGGGGAAGTCTGCGTCAACCTCGTCGGCAATCACATCGACTCGACGGTCAACAACCCGATCGAGTGCGTCGGCCAGTGGAAGGGTGGAAAGGTGCGCCCGTTGGCCGTGTTCGACACCAAGCGCTTGGCCGCGCCCGGCTGGGGTGACATCCCGACGATCAAGGAGGCCCTGGGCGCGGACATCAGCTACCTGATGCTCCGCGGGATCTTCGGCGCGCCGAGCATGCCGGCGGACGCCGTCGCCTACTACCAGGGGATGCTGCAGAAGGTCTACGAGACGCCGGAGTTCAAGGAATACCTCGCGCAAGGTGCGCTGAACCCCGCGTGGCAGACGGGGCCTGAGTTCGTCAAGTGGCTGGAGAGCGCGGAGTCCCTGCACAAGGACCTCATGAGCAAGGGCGGCCTGCTGAAGTAGCCTCGTCGGCGCGGCGCCTCGGGCCATCGAGGAGGCGCCGCGCACCGGCCAGCGTGCCCACCCTCGCGCGTGACCCGGACGACCAGCAAGGAGAGAGACTGCGTGCGCACGGCTGACATCGTCTGCGGCATGTTCCTAGCGGTCGTCGCGGTGGTCGTTCTCGTCGAGGGCCTGCGGCTCGGCATCGGCTGGAGCACCGACGGGCCGCAGCCCGGCTTCTTCGTGTTCTACCTGGGTCTGGCCCTCCTCGTGCCGGCCGTGCTCGTCGTCGCCGCGGCGGTCCGGCGGGCTCACGACGCCGCGGGGTTCGTGGGATCCGGCCAGCTCCGCTCCGTGGCGACGGTCTTCTTTCCTGCGGTCGCGATGGTGGTCCTCACGCACGGCCTCGGGCTGTACGTGAGCGGCGCGCTCTACCTGGCGGCCTACATGCGGTGGATCGGCCGGCACCGGTGGGTGACGACCGTGCTCGTGGCGATCGGGATCCCCGTGGTGACCTTCCTCGTCTTCGAGGTGTGGTTCCTGGTACCTTTGCCGAAGGGTCCCCTCGAGGCCTGGCTCGGCTACTGAGGGGACGATGGCCGGCATCGAGCACCTCTTCCTCGGATTCCAGGTGGCGATCACGCCGTTCAACCTCCTCATGGCGGTGATCGGCATCGTGCTCGGCACCATCATCGGCGTGCTGCCGGGGCTGGGCGGGGCGAACGGCGTGGCCATCCTCCTGCCGCTGACGTTCACGATGTCGCCGACGTCCGCGATCATCCTGCTCACCTCCATCTACTGGGGCGCGCTCTTCGGCGGGGCGATCACGTCGATCCTCTTCAACATTCCCGGCGAGCCCTGGTCGGTGGCGACGACGCTCGACGGATACCCGCTCGCGAAGCAGGGGAAGGGCGCTCAGGCGCTGACCGCGGCCTTCACGTCGTCGTTCATCGGGGCCCTGTTCGCCATCATCCTCGTCTCCTTCTTCGCCCAGCCCCTGGCGGAGCTCGCGCTCAAGTTCGGGCCACCGGAGTTCTTCGCCATCCAGCTCCTGACCTTCTCGAGCTTCATCGGGCTGGGAGGCGGCAGCCCGCTCAAGTCGTTCGCGTCGATCGTGCTCGGGTTCATCCTGGGGGCGATCGGCCTCGACGTGGTCACCGGACAGCTCCGGCTCACCTTCGGCTCGATCGAGCTCATGCGCGGCGTGTCGTTCATCGTCGCGGTGATCGGCCTGTTCGGGCTGGGGGAGATCCTCCTCACGGTCGAGGAAGGGCTCCGGTTCCGCGGGGTGACGCCCCGGGTGCGGTTCCGGGACATGGTGGCGACGTGGCGCGAGTTGGCCGGGTACTGGCGGACGTTCCTCCGGAGCGCGATCATCGGATTCTGGATGGGGTTCAAGCCGGGCGGCGCCACTCCCGCCTCGTTCATGAGCTACGGCTTCGCCCGCCGGTTCTCGCGGCACCCGGAGAAGTTCGGCACGGGCGTGCTGGAGGGGGTCGTGGCCCCGGAGACGGCGGCTCACGCGGCGGGAGTCGCCGCGATGCTGCCCATGATCACGTTGGGCATCCCCGGATCCCCGACCGCGGCGGTGATGCTCGGCGGGCTCCTCATCTGGGGCCTGCAGCCCGGGCCCATGCTGTTCGTCGAGAAGCCCGAGTTCGTGTGGGGGCTGATCGCGAGCATGTACACGGGGAACGTCATCGGCGTGCTCATGGTGCTCTTCTTCGTGCCGGCGTTCGCGGCGATCCTCCGGATCCCCTTCGCCATCCTGGTCCCGCTGATCGTGTTCGTCTGCGCGATCGGCGCCTACACGGTGAGCAACAGCATGCTCGACGTCTGGTACATGCTGGGATTCGGCGTGCTCGGGTACGTCTTCAAGAAGCTCGACTACCCGCTGGCGCCCCTGGTGCTCGCCCTGGTGCTGGGCGACATGGCGGAGAACGCGCTCCGACAGAGCCTGATCATGTCGCAGGGGTCCGTGCTGATCTTCGCGACGCGCCCCATTGCGGCCGTCATCACCGCCGCGGCGCTCGTGCTGTTCCTGTTGCCCGTTCTCGGCCCGCTGATGCGGCGTGCTCGGCTGAGACCGTCCGAGGCCACCCGCACCTGACCGGAGGAGCCTCGGCGATGCCGGTGGTCGAGATGACGCGGGAGATGGGGAGCCTCCGCTCCCTCATCGCACAGGAAGCCGCCCGTCGCCTCGGCTACCAGTTCCTGCGGAACGACATCCTGCGGGACGCGGCCAGGAAGTACCGGGTGCGGGAATCGCGCCTCGTCGGCATGGCGGAGCAGGCTCCGGGCCTGGTCGAGCGCCTGCGCCGGCCGCGGGTTCGGTACCGCGCCTACCTGGAGGCGGCCGTGCTCGCGGAGGCCCTCCAAGGATCGGGTGGTGCTCGTCGGCCGCTGGTCGACGCTCTTCCTCCGCGGCATTTCCCACGTGGCGCGCGTGCGCGTCTGCGCGCCACCGGCCGTCCGGGCGCGGCGCGTGATGGAGCGGCACGGGATCGACGCCGCCGAGGCGACGCACCGGATCGCGGCGTACGACGACGGCGTCCGGGCGCGCATGCGGCAGATGTTCGATGTCGACTGGACCGACCCCCTCCTGTACGATCTCGTCATCAACACGGAGACCATCGGGGTGATGACGGCCGTCGAGCAGGTCCTCGGGCTGGTGGCCTCGGCGGAGCTCCAGCCCACGCGGGCCTCGCGGCAGATGCTGGCCGACCGGGCCCTCGCGGCGCGCGTCCGGGCGATCCTGAAGGCGCCGCTGGCGACGGCCCGGGTGGACGTGGACATCCAGGTGGCGGAGGGGGACGTGCGGCTGGCGGGCGTGGTCGGATCGGAGGCCGAGCGCGAGGGGGCGCTCGCCGTCGCTCGCGAGGCGTCGGGCGTGACCCAGGTGTCGAGCGGGGTCAAGGTGTTCCGGAGGCCGGTCCGGTGAACTGGGCCGAGGTGACGACCGCCGAATTCTGGTTCCGGTGGATCCAGATCGTCATCCTCGACCTCACCCTG